>NZ_JBEOYB010000060.1:0-52425 GCF_040296845.1 Streptomyces sp. NPDC001985 | reverse complement strand
TCGCCCCGGCCCGCGACCGGGCTGCCGAGGGGGATGTCGTCGCCCGCGCCGAGCCGGTGCAGCAGGGCCGCGACCGCCGCGTGCACCACCATGAAGACACTGCTGCCGCGCTCCCGGGCCAGCCGCCGCACCCGTGCCGCCAGTTCGGCGGGGAACGCCCGGTGCACCATGCCGCCGCTCTGACCTGCCTCGGCGGGTCGCGGCCGGTCGGTGGGGAGGGCGAGCTCCTCGGGGAGCCCGGCCAGCGCCCCGCTCCAGTACGCGGCCTGGCGCGCGGAGAGGGAACCGGCGTCGCCGGGGTCGCCGAGCAGAGCGCGCTGCCAGAGCGCGAAGTCCGCGTACTGCACCGGCGGTTCGCCCAAATCCGCCGGCGCGCCCGCGCGGTGGGCGGTGTAGGCCCGCTCCAGGCCGCCCAGGAACGGGCCCATGGACCACTCGTCGCTCGCGATGTGGTGCAGCAGGACGATGAGGGCGTGGGCGCCGGTCGCCGGGTCGCGCAGCACGGTCACCCGCAGCGGCACCTCGGTCGCGAGGTCGAAGCGGTGGCCGAGCGCGGCCTCCGCCTCGGCGTCGAACCGCTCGGCCGGCACCTCCACCACCCGGAGCCGCACCCCGGCGTCCGCGGGGCTCAGCACCCGCTGGCGCGGCTCGCCGCCGCTCTCGGCGAACACGGTCCGCAGCGCCTCGTGGCGGGCGACGACGGCGCGGAGCGCGACCTCCAGGGCCTCGGTGTCCAGCGGCTCGTCGAAGCGGGCGACGAAGGGGATGTTGTAGGCGGCGCTGGGGCCCTGCATCTGATGCAGGAACCACAGGCGCTGCTGGGCGTACGAGAGGGGCAGCGGCTCGGGCCGCCCGGCTCCGGAACCGGCGGTGAGCGCGGGGCGCTCGGCGCCCGTCGGCTCCCCGAGGCGGGCCGTGAGCGCCGCGACGGTCCGGGCCTCGAACACATCGCGGATGGCGCACTCGGCGCCGAGCGCCGCACGGACCCGGGCCACGACCCGGGCGGCGAGCAGCGAGTGCCCGCCGAGGGCGAAGAAGTCGTCATCGGGGCCGACGGCGTCGAGCCCGAGGACTCCGGCGACGATCCCCGCGACGATCTCCTCCCGGGCGCCGCGCGGCGCCCGGGACCCGGCCGCTCCCCGCCCATCGGGGCCGGGCGCGGGGAGCGCCCTGCGGTCGATCTTGCCGTTGGCGGTCAGCGGGAAGGTGTCGAGCACCACGACCGCCGCCGGCACCATGTACTCGGGCAGCCGCCCGGCGACGGCCTCCCGCAGCACGCCGGGATCGATCACCGCGCCGCCCGCCCGGTCCCGCCCGGCGGGACGGTCCCCCGGGTCCGGCGGGTTCTGCCCCGCGCCGGCCCGGCCCTGCCCGGCGAGGGCGCGCCCGGCGCCATCGCCGTGCTCTGCGCACGGAGCCCCGCCCGCCTCCGCCGACGGCGTCACATAGCCGACCAGCCGCTGGACCCCGGGCCGGTCCTCGCGGACCACCACCACCGCGCGGCCGACCTCCGGGCGCTCCGTCAGGGCGCTCTCGATCTCGCCGAGTTCGATCCGGAAGCCGCGCACCTTCACCTGGTCGTCGGCGCGGCCGATGAAGTCGATCCGGCCGTCGGGGCGGCGGCGCGCCAGGTCGCCCGTGCGGTACATCCGGTCGCCGGGCGCGCCGAACGGGTCGGCGACGAAGCGCCCGGAGGTGAGCGAGGGGCGGCCCAGATAGCCGCGCGCGAGCTGGGCGCCCGCGAGATACAGCTCACCCGCCCGGCCCGCCGGCACGGGCCGCAGCGCGCCGTCGAGGACATGGGCCCGGGTGTTCCAGAACGGGGTGCCGATGTCGGGGGTCCCGGTGTGACCGGGGTCCAGGGTGACCGATGTCGCCCAGACGGTGACCTCGGTGGGGCCGTACACATTGGTCACCGACCGTGCCGCGCGGGCGAGCCGTGCCGCGAGGTCGGTGGGGAGCGGCTCGCCGCCGACGAGGACCCGGGTGCCGCCGAGCGCGGCCGGCCGGCCGTCCTCCAGCAGCGCGTGCCACAGCGAGGGAGTGGCCTGCATGGCGGCCGGCCGGTGGGCGTCCACCAGCGCGGCGAGCGCGCCGGGGTCACGGACGGTGTCCCGGTCGGCGAGGACCACGGCGGCACCGCTGATCAGCGGTACGTGGATCTCCAGCGCGGCGATGTCGAAGGAGATGGTGGTGACCGCGACCAGCCGGTCCCCGGCACCCAGCGCCAGCTCCCCGGCCTGCGTCTCCAGGAAGTTGGCGAGCGCGGAGTGCGGGACGACCACTCCCTTGGGGCGGCCGGTCGACCCGGAGGTGTAGATCACATACGCGGGGTTCCCTCCGCTCACGGCGCCGCCCGGCGCCGTGGGGGAGAGGTCGGCGAGCGCCGCGAGGGTGTCCGGGGCGTCGAGCACCACGGTCTCCACGCCCGGCACATCGGGCGCGTCGGCGGCCGAGGCCAGGGTGGTGAGCGTGCACACCGGGCGGGCGTCGGAGACCATGAACTCCAGCCGGTCCGCCGGATAGTCCAGATCGAGCGGGAGATACGCGCCACCCGCCTTGAGCACCGCGAGCACGGCGACGATCAGCTCGGCCGAGCGCGGCAGGGCGAGGCCCACCAGCGCCTCGGGGCCCACGCCCCGTTCGACGAGCAGCCGGGCCAGCCGGTTGGCGCGGGCGTCGAGTCCGGCGTAGGTGAGGGTGGTGGCACCGGCCACGACGGCGGGGAGCGGTCCATGGGCGAGCACCCGCTCCTCGAAGGCGTCGACGACCGTGCGGCCGGTCACCTCGTGCGCCGTGCCGTTCCCTGCGGCGAGCACCGCCGCCCGCGCCGCATCCGGCAGCAGATCGAGCCGGCCGACCGGGGTGGCGGGCCCGGCCGCCGCCGCCTCGCCGAGGAAGTGGGTGAACTCGGCGCACCGCGCGGCCAGCGACACGGCGTCGTACGCGCGCGGGTTGCCGTCGAACTCGAAGCGGATCGTGCCGCTCGCGGCGTCGTGGTAGAGCCCGAGGGTCAGATCGTCGACCGGCCCGGCGGCGACATTGCGCACGGTGCCGGGGGCGCCGGCGAAGTCCAGGGCGGTGTCGAAGGCCTTCACATTGACCATCGGGCCGAGCAGCCCCCGGCCCTGCTCGCGGCCGACGAGCCCGAGGTCGCGCCGGATGTCCTCGGCGCGGTAGCGCTGGTGGCGGCGGAGGTCGCGGACATGTCCCGCGACCTCGGCGGTCAGCTCCGCGAGGGGGGTGTCCGGCCGGACCGCGATCCGCAGCGGCAGCACATTGACCACCATCGCCGGGACCTTCAGCGCGGTGGAGCCGAGCCGTGCCATGGCGGGCAGCGACAGCAGGACGTCACGGCTGCCGGTGGCCCGGTGGAGATAGCCGGCGAACGCCGCCGTCACCACATCCGCCCAGCTCGCCCTGGCCGCGCGGGCGAGAGCGAAGAGCCCGGCGGTGGCCTCGGGGGTGAGGGTGGCCCCGTCGCGCAGGAAGGTGTGCGAGGCGGGGAAGGAGACCCCGCCGAGCGGCTCCGGCTCGGGCAGCCCGGCGAGCCGGGACATCCAGTACGCGCGGTCCTCGGCGCGGCGCTCGGAGGCGCGGTACGCCAGCTCCTCCTCGACCACCGACGCGAGCGGGCCGAAGGGGGCGGGCGGGGGCTCCTCGCCGTGGGCGAGGGCGGTGTAGACCTCGGCGGTGCGCCGGGAGACGAGCGCGAAGCCGTAGGCGTCGAGCGCGATGTGGTGGGCGCGCTGGTACCAGAGGGTGCGTCCGGGGGCGACGGTGTGCAGCGCGAAGGCGTACAGCGGCTCGCCCGCCGGATCGACCGGGCGGTCCATGTCCGCGCGCATCGCGTCGAGCGCGCAGGCGTACGGATCGGGTGCCGCGCCGTGGTCGGTGATCAGCAGGGCCGGTCCCCCCGGGGGCGGCGGGCCGGTCACCTGGAGCGGCTGCCCGTCCCCGTCCTCCTCGAACCGCACGGTGAGCGCCTCGGCCTCGGCGACGGTCCGCCGCAGGGCCCGGGCGAAGAGCGCCTGATCGAGCGGGCCCTCGATCTCGACGTACTGCCCGACGTTGTAGACGGGGGACGCCGGGTCGAGCCGCTGGCCGTACCAGACACCGGTCTGGGCCCCGGTGAGGGGAAGACGCTGGGAAGCACGCTCGGTCATGGGATCTTGCTCCAGGGGTCGGACGCGACGGGACTTGGGTCGGGGGAGGGGTCGCGGTGGGCGCCGGCCCGGGGGACGGGCCGGGACCGGGGGCCGCCGTGCCGTGCCGGTGCCGCTGTCCAGCGCACCCGCACGGCCACGACGGCCCTCGCGCGGAACCCGCCCGGTCCTGGGACCTGGGAACCGGGCGGTCCCGCAGCCGGGCAGGACCTACGGCAGAGACTTCAGAATCCGCTCGAACCGGTCCAGGATCTCGACGCCCTCGGGGTAGCGGCTGATGAAGAAGCCGGGCACCGGGTGCACCTGCTCCGCCTTGGCGGCCTTCAGCTCGGACCAGTTCTTCTGCGCCATCAGCGACGTGGTCTCCGCGACCGGGGCGCCGTTCGCGCCGTCACCGTCGACGAGGATCACATCGGCGCTCTTCAGCCTGCCGATCTCCTCGAAGGAGAGGTCGTAGGAGAACTCGCCCTTCGGCGCGCCCGGGATCTCGGCGAACTTCATGCCGGCGTCCTTGACGACCGCCCCCAGCCAGGAGGTCTCGGTGTAGACGGAGAACTTCCCGGCCTCACCGGAGTTGACGACCGCGAAGGTGTTCCTCGCGAGCTTGTCGGCGTACGTGCTCCTGATCGCGGCGAGCTTCTCGTCGTACGCCTTCTTGAACCCGGCGCCCTTGTCCGCCTTCCCGGCTGCGTCGAGCACCTTGAGCGACGCCGGGAGCAGTTCGGTCGGCTGTCCGATGCCGTACGACAGCACGGGGGCGATCGGCTTCAGCTTGTCGATGTTGAAGGGGACGTGCTTGGGGGCGGAGATCACGATCAGGTCGGGCTTGAGCGAGAGGATCTTCTCGAAGTTCAGCTCATTGCCCTCGCCGACGATCGTCATCTTCCCGACGGCCGCCTTCTGCCCGGCGTCGAGCGCGCCCTCGTCGATGTCGGTGACGCCGACCATGGGCACCCCGGCGTCCAGCATCCAGGCGGAGGCGTAGGACAGACCGATGATCCGCCGGGGCTCGGCGGGTATTTCCACCGGCCCGTCGGGGGTCTGGACGGTGCGGGTGGACGGCTTGCCGTCCTCGCCGCTCCCGGCGGCGCCGGATTCGTCGGTGGTGGTGGAGCAGGACGCCGTGAGCGTGACGGCGACGGCGGCCACCAGTCCGGCCGCCGCCCTGCGGAAGCGGGCCGCCCTCAGGTGCGGGGCGCGCCCCGGTGCGGTCGCGCGCGCACGGGTTCTGAGCATGCTGGTTCTGCCTCTCTCGGTCCGCGCCGGTGGCGGACGGTGTTGCCGGTTGGGGGGTGTGGGGGTGCGGGGGCGTGGGTCAGGCGGTGGCGGGGCGGGGGTCGCCGGCCGGTACGGGGGTGCCGGCTCCTGGTCCGTCCTCACCGGTGCCGCCGCCGCTCTCGTCCTCGTCCTCCAGGGGGAGGGTGGCCTTGCGCAGCGCGGGCACCGCGATCGCGACCACGACGGCCGTCAGCGCGCAGACCGCGCCGTTGACCACGGCGGCCCCGGCCGGGCTGAACCACTTGGCCACCAGGGCGGCCTCGACATCCCCGAGGAGATCACCGGTGGTGTCCTGGGTGGTGCTGACGCTGACGATCCGGCCGCGCAGCCGGTCGGGGGTGTTGTGCTGGATGAGCGCGTACTCCAGGATCTCGTAGACCGTCCCGGCGCCGCCGGCCAGCGCCAGCATGAGCACGGCGAGGGAGAGATGCGCGGCCTGGCCGAGGCCGATCAGACCGCTCAGCCCGAAGCCGGCGGTGGCGACACCGCCGAGGAAGGCGGCGCCCAGCAGGAGTCCGCCGGGGCGGGTCGTGCGGGTGAGCCGGCCGCTGCCGGCGGAGACGATCACCGAGCCGACGGCGGGGGCGGTGAACAGCACCCCGAGGATCAGATCGCTGTCGCCGAACTCCTCGGCGACCATCTCGGGGAAGAGCACCACGGGCATGGTGAAGAGCGCCGTCACGCCGCCGAGGGTCAGCAGACCGCCGACGACCTTGTTGCGCCAGGCGTAGGCGAAGGCGACCATCAGCGATCCGGTGTCCTCGGCCGCGTCCTCGTCGTCGTCCTCGCCCACACCGGGCGGCAGCGGGCGTATCCGGGAGATCAGCAGGGTGGTGATCGCCGTGGTGACGGCGGCGAAGGCATAGACGGGACCGGGCCCCGCGAGGGTGAGCAGCACACCGCCGAGCAGCGGCGCCGCGATGGAGCCGATCTCACCGGTCAGTGAGATCAGGGCACCGGCGGCGGGCAGTTGGTCGGGGCGCACGAGTGTGGGGGCGACCGCCATCAGCGCGGTGACGCTGACCCCGGTGGCCAGTCCGTCCCATGCCACACAGAGGAGGATGGCCCAGAGCCGGGGGTTGTCGGAGAACGCGTTGGCCGCGAGTCCGGCGAAGGCGAGCGCGGCGGCGGCCCGGGCGCAGACGATGATGCCGCGCCGGTCCATCCGGTCGGCCAGCACCCCGCCGGCGAGCGAGCCGAGCAGCACCGTGATGCTCATGACCATGCTGGCGACGGCGACCTGGAAGGTCGACTCGGTCAGGTCGTAGACCTGGGCGCTGAGCGCCACCGTCGCCATGCCGAGCCCGAACAGCGAGACGACGCGCGCGATGAAGATGGCGCGGAAGTCGGGGCTGGTGCGGAGGGGGGTGATGTCGATGAGGTGATCACGCACTGACACGCGGGGCCCCTCGCTCGTCGTCTCTCCCCGTCGCCGATGCCCCGGCCGGGAGGCGTCCGTGGCCGGCCCGGGCCTCGCGGGCCAGGGGCAGCACCAGGGGGGTGTCCGTCTCGGGGTCGGTGATGATCCGGCACTCCAGCCCGAAGACCTCCGCCACCAGTCCGGCGGTGACGATCTCGGCGGGCGGGCCCTGGGCGACCACCCGGCCGTCGCGCATGGCGATCAGATGGGTGGCGTACCGGCAGGCGTGGTTGAGGTCGTGCAGCACCGCGACGACCGTGCGCTGCCGCTCCTCGCGCAGTTCGGCGCAGAGGTCGAGGACATCGACCTGGTGGGCGATGTCGAGGAAGGTGGTGGGCTCGTCGAGGAGCAGGATCGGGGTCTCCTGGGCCAGGGCCATGGCGAGCCAGACGCGCTGGCGCTGGCCGCCGGACAGCTCGTCCACCTGCCGGGCAGCGAGTCCGGTGACCCCGGTGGCGTCCATCGCGCTCAGGACGGCGGTGTCGTCATCGGCCGACCACTGGCGCAGCAGCTTCTGGAAGGGGAACCGGCCGCGTGCCACCAGGTCCGCGACGGTGATGCCGTCGGGGGTGGTCGGCGACTGCGGCAGCAGTCCCAGATGGCGGGCGAGCACCTTGGGCGGCATCGAGGCGATGGGGCGGCCGTCCAGGACCACCGCGCCGGCCTGGGGCTTGATGATCCGCGCCAGGGCGTGCAACAGGGTCGACTTGCCGCAGGCGTTGGGCCCGACGATCACCGTCAGCGATCCGTCGGGGATGGCGATGCCGAGCCGTTCGGCCACGACCCGCCGGTCGTAGGCCAGGGTCAGGCCGTCGGCCCGCAGCCTCTCACCCATGAGTGTCTTCCTCCGTGAGTCCGTTGAGTCCGTTGCGTCCGTGGGGGCCCGTTCGCGCCCGCTGGATCTGCCGGGGTCCGCCGGGTTGGCCCGGTTGGCCGGGTTGGCCGGGTTGGCTGTGCCGGCTGGGTTGGCCGCGTCAGTACGGCCGGTGAGTCCGCGCCGGTCAGGACGGGGCGTTGAGCAGCGCGGCCCACTCGGTGAGGGTGGGCCGCTCGGCCAGCTCCACAAAGCTGATCCGCGCGCCGTCGTCGCGCCAGTTCTCGACGAGGGTCATGAGCCGGATCGAGTCGAGCCCCTGATCGAGCAGGTTCTCCGTCACATCGATGTCGCCGGCCTCGGTGTAGAGCAGCTCGGCGACATCGCGGACGAGCCGCTCCAGCGCGAAGGTGCCCTGCGCGGAGGTCTCCCGGGGGGCCGTGTCGGCCATCGTCTGTGTTCCTCTCCCCTGACAGGACTCCGCGAACCAGCAGCGGAGATTAGGTAAGCCTCACCTAACTATCTCTGGTTGTTCCACGTCAAGCCGGAGGCGCTGTGAGTCCGTGTCCGCCGGGTGCGGCCAACTTCCGCCGGACGCCCCCGTGGTGGGGGTGGGAGGGCGGTGTCGTAATGTAGCCATTGTTTAGGCAAGCCTTGCCTAAGTATTTGCGGTTGCCGTCGGTGCGGCGCACCGGCGCGCCGCGCACCCCGTGGACCGAGGAGAGGGAATCCATTGACCACGGCCGTGCCCCGTTCCGCCGTCAGGACCCCCGCCGCCCCCGCCCCGCGCCCGGCGGTGCGCCGGGCCCGGCACGGTGACGCGGCGGCCCTGCACCGGCTCTCCGCGCCGTTCGTCCGCGACGGAGCGCTCCGGGAGCGCCCGCTCTCGCTGTACGCCGCCGACGCGGCCGACTTCCTCGTCGCCGAGCGGGCCGACGGCACTCTCGCGGGCTGTCTGGGCCTGCGCCCGCACCCGCACCCGCCCGAGGGGCCCGCGGGCGTCCTCTACAACTTCTGTGTCGCCGCCGGGAGCCAGGGCGCGGGCGTCGGCTCCGCCCTGCTGCGGGCCGCGCTGACGGCGGCCGGCGCCCACCCGCTGCGGGCGGTGTTCACGGCCACCGGCGGTGGCGGCGAACTGTTCCTGCGGCACGGCTTCGTCCCGGTCGCGGCCGGGCTCGCCCCCCGGTCCTGGGCGAACGCCCTGGACCCCCGGCGCGGTTCACGCGTCCTCGCCCGCACGCTGACCCCCACGAACTGAGCCCGCCCCGGGCCCGCCCGGTCCGCGCGCCACACGCCCGTCGGCCGGGCCGGAGCGGCAGCTCCGGCCCGGCCGACGGCGATGGGTCTCCCGGGGCCTCAGGCCGACTGGGCGATCAGGCTGGCCGGGCGCATATCGGTCCAGTGGGTCTCCACGTACTCCGTGCACGCCTGCCGCGAGTCCTCGCCGTGCACCACGGTCCAGCCCGCGGGCACCTCGGCGAACGCCGGCCACAGGGAGTGCTGGTTCTCGTCGTTGACCAGCACGAAGTAGCGCGCGTCGTCGTCCTCGAAGGGGTTGGTGGCAGTCATCGTGTTCTCTCCTCAGTCGTTGTGTACTCGGTCACAAGGGTCGTGATCGTTGCGGTGATACGAGTGGTCAGTACCCGTGCTTCGTCATCCGTGAACAGTCCGCCCGCCCAGCGCCAGCGCAGCGAGGGCCCGCCGCGCCGGCCGGCCCGCACGGTCAGCTCCAGCGCGCCCGGCACCGGCGGCTCCGCGCCGGGCAGGGCCGCGAGGGCGCCGTGTAGCGCCGCGCACTCCCCGGCCGGCGCCCGGGTCCAGCCCGGCAGCTCGTGCCACTCGGGCTCGCCGCCCCGCCGGACATAGCGGACAGGTGCGGGCGCGGCCCGGGCCAGCACGGGTGCCGTCTGCGGGTTGAGATGGCGCAGTTGCTCATGGCCTCGGCCCCGGTCCGGGACGCCCGGGGCGGCGCCGGCGGACCGCCCGGCCGATGGCACCCGTACCGGATGGACGGTCGTCAGCGCGCCGACCGTCCGCGGCGGCCGGGCCGACGACGGCCGTTCCACCTCCACCACCAGGGCGTCGCCGTCCGGCCGCAGTCTCGGCTCGTCCGCCGCCGCCCGGGCCAGCGCGGTGAGCACCGCACGGTCGAACAGGGCGGGGTCGCCGTCGGCGGGAGTACCCGCGCCGGTCACCAGATCCGGCCCGGGCGCGGCGTACCGGACGGGCCGGGGAGCCCCGCCGCCCAGCAGCCGCCGCCAGTAGGGGAGCTCCTCCGCCCGCTCCCGGCCGTGGGCCTGCTCGACCAGCGCGGTGGCCCACCCCCGCAGCCCGCCGCCCGGCGCCCCGGCCGCCGGCGCGCGGCCCCGGGCCGGCGCGGCGCACTCCGCCGCCAGTTCCGGGACGAGCAACTGCCAGGAGGCGTCGTCCACGGACAGCCGGTGCGCGGTGAGCAGCAGCCGCCCCGCCCGCTCCGGACCCGCGTCGAACCAGACGGCGCGCAGCACCGTCCCCGTACCCGGGTCCAGCGCCCGCACCGCCGACCGGGCCTCGGCCGTGATCAGCGCGGTCAGCGCGGCCCCCTCGGCCCGCCCGGCGTCGACCCGGCGCAGGGTGTCCGTGCCGACCACGGCCGGCGCCACCGACGACGGCAGGATCTCCGTCGTCCAGATCCCGTCCACACGGTGCAGCCGCAGCCGCAGCGCCGGATGCGCCCGGGCCAGCCGGGCCAGCGCCCGGCGCAGCACCGAGGCCGTGAGGCCCGGCTCCACCGACAGCAGCACCGAGTCCTGGAGCCGCTCCACGGGGGTGCCCGACTCGCGCAGCCGGTGCGCCGACGGCAGCAGCGGCAGCGGGCCCGCCTCCTCGCCGTCCGGGGCGCCGCCGTCCGCCGGCTCCCCCTCCCGGGCGCGGGCCGGCGCGGGAGCGCCCGCCCCGGTCTCCAGCGCCGCGGCGACCCCGGCCTCGTCCAGCAGCGGGAAGGCGGCCAGCGGCCGGTCCGGCTCGGCGCAGAGCCGCCGCAGCAGATCGGTGTAGCGCACGGCGTGCCGGGCCACCGTACGGGCGTCGTACAGCGCCGGGTTGGCGTCGACGTCCAGCCGCAGCCTGCCGTCCGCGTACCGCACCACCGAGAGCGAGAGATCGTCCACCGGCCCGGAGGCGAGGCTGACGACATGTCCGGGGACGCCCGCGAAGTCCAGTTCGGTGTCGAAGGGGCGCAGATTGACCAGCGGCCCCGGCAGCCGCCCGCTCCGCTGCGGCCACAGCTCCCGGGCGATCTCCTCGCCCCGGAACCGCTGATGGGCCCGGACGGCGGCGAACTCCCGGCCGGTGCGCTCCAGCACACCGCCGAAGGTGTCATCGCCGCTCAGCGGCAGCCGCACCGGCAGGGTGTTCACCGCCATCCCCGGCACCCGCAGGGTGCCCGGCTCGGTGCGGGCCATGGTGTAGAGCGCCAGCACCGGCTCCCGGGTGCCGGTGTCCCGGTGGAGCTGGACCGCGAGCGCGGCGCTCACCGCCTCCGCCCAGGTGACCCGTGCCGCGCGGGCCGCCTCCGTCACCGCCGCGCCGGCCCGCCGGTCCAGGACCGCGGTGTGGCGCAGCGCGGTGTCCGAGGGGGGCGCGGAGCCCGCCGCGAATCCGGTGGCCGGCGGCCGGTCGGCGTACCGTCCGGCCCAGTGGGCGCGGTCGGCCGCGTACTGCGCCGAGCCGGTGTAGGCGCGCTCCGCCGCCACCAGCGTCGCGACGGGGGTGAACGGCCGCCCGCGCGGCACGGTGCCCCGCAGCCGGGCCGTGTAGACCTCCGCGATCCGGCGGGTGAGCAGGGCCACCCCGTAGCCGTCCACGGCGAGATGGTGGAAGAACTGGAAGAGCAGATGGCGGTGCGGACCCACCGTCACCAGCACCGCGCCGGTGAGCGAGGGGGCCGGCCGCCCGATCCCGCCGCCCGCCGTGAAGAGCAGATCCAGCCGGGGCGGGCAGGCGAGCTGCTCGCGCACCAGCTCCACGGCGGCGGCCGTCGGATCGCCCGCCCCCGAGGTGTCCAGCCGGGGCAGCCGCCAGCCGGCCGCGTCGAAGGGCACCGGCTCCTGGTACAGCCGCCCGTCCTCCCCCTCCCGTACCCGGAAGTGGAGCCCGTCGGCCTCGGCGAGCGTGTGCCGTACGGCGTCCTGGAGCGCCGCCGTGTCGAGCGGGCCCGACAGCTCGATGTACTGGCCCACGTTGTACGCGGCGTTGCCGGGGTCGGCGCGCTGGGCGGCGAGCACCCGGGCCTGGGCGGCGGTGAGCGCCACGGGGCCGGTGGTGTGCCCGATCGGTTCGTGGGTGTGCGCGGCCACGGGGGCCGCCCTCAGCCGGTGTGCGCGGCGACGCCGCGCGCGGCCGTGGACAGCGGGCCGTCCGGGCCGTCGTCCAGTTCGTCCGCCAGCCGGTCCAGCTCCTCGCTCCCGGCGCGGCGCAGCAGCAGCGAGTCCCGTATCTCCCCGGAGCGCACGGCGAGCGTGGAGAGCAGGGACGAGGTGATGCCGTGGGTGTGCTCGGTGCCCGCGCCCTGGAGGTAGACGCCCGCGCGGACCCCGTCCGCCATGCGCAGCCGGTGGTCGCGGTCGATGCGCAGCCTGCCCTGGCCGTCCGTCAGGCAGGCGTCCGCGAGCGGTCCGAGCAGCTCCCGGGGGTCGCGCGGCCGGTAGCCGGTGGCCAGCACCACCGCGTCGCAGTCCAGGGCGGTGCGCTCACCGGTGGTGAGCGAGTGCACCACCGCCCGGGCGCCGCCGGCGATCTCCTCGACCCCGGTCAGCGCCGTGGTGTTGAGGACGCGCAGCCGCTCGGTGCCGGCCACCTTCTCCTGGTAGACGGTGCGGTAGAGCTGGTCGATCAGCTCCCCGTCCACCACGGAGTAGTTGGTGTTGCCGTGGTAGTCGAGCAGCGCCCGCTTGACCTCCTCGGGGGCGTCGTAGAAGTCGTCCACGGCGCCCGGGTCGAAGATCCGGTTGGCGAAGGGGCTGTCGTCGGCCGGGCTGTAGCCGTAGCGGGTGAAGACGGCGCACACCTGCGCGTCGGGGAAGGCGCGGTAGAGGTACTCGGCGGTCTCGGCGGCCGACTGGCCCGCGCCCACCACCGTGAACCTCCGGTGGGGCCGGTGCGTCAGCCGGGGCGCCCGGAAGAGCAGATCGCGGTTGTGCCAGACGTGCTCCCCGGCCACGACCCCCTCGGGGAGCTGCGGGCGCAGCCCGGTGCCCAGGGCGATGTTGCGGGCCCGCACCACCCGCTCGTTGCCCGCGCCGCCGCCCGAGGGGCGGGTGACCACGTCGAAGCTCTCCACCAGTCCGCCGCGCTCCACCGCGCGGACCGCGACCGCGTCCCTGCCGTACGCCACCCGGTCCGTGAACCGCTCCGCGCACCAGCCCAGATAGTCGTGGAACTCCACCCGGGTGGGGAAGAAGCTCTTCTGGTTGATGAAGTCGGCGAGCCTGCCCCGGTCGTGGAGATAGCGCAGAAAGGTGAAACGGCTCCCCGGGTCGCGCATCGTGGCCAGGTCCTTCAGGAACGACACCTGCATCGTGGCGCCCTCCAGCAGCATGCCCGGGTGCCAGCCGAAGGCGCTCTGGCGCTCCACGAAGGCCGAGCTGATCGCCCGTCCGGGCGCGCTCTGGCCGTTGTGCTCCGCGATGGCTATGGCCAGTGCGAGATTGGCCGGGCCGAAGCCGATGCCCACCAGATCCTCGGTGGGGGTGGTCTCCTGCTGTGCGGTGCTCGCGTGCCCTGCCGACATGCTCGTCCTTACTGGGTGGGGGGCCGGCTCCTGGGAGGGCCGGTGACGGTGGTCCTGGGGTGTACTGCCGTGGATCAGCCGAGCATGCGGGGCAGCGCCGCGAGAAACGCGTCGGCCTCCTCCTCGGTGAGCGTCAGTGCCGGCGCGAGCCGCACGGTCTCCGGTCCGGTGGCGTTCACCAGGAACCCCGCCCGCTGGGCGTCCCGCTGGACCCGGGCGGCGACGGGCCCGGTGAGGACGAGGGCGAGCAGCAGCCCCTCGCCCCGCACCCGGCTCACCGCCGGATGCCCCGCCCGCTCGATTCCGCGCCGCAGCCGCCTCCCGAGCCGCCGTGCCCGGTCGAGCAGTCCCTCGTCCTCGATGGTGTCCAGGACGGCGAGCGCGGCGGCGCAGGCCACCGGGTTGCCGCCGAAGGTGGAGCCGTGCTGACCCGGGGTCAGCAGCCCGGCGGCCGGACCGAAGGCGAGCGTCGCGCCGATCGGCAGCCCGCCGCCGAGCCCCTTCGCCAGGGTCACCACATCGGGCTCGATCAGCGGGTCCGCCCGGTGGGCGAACCAGTGGCCCGTGCGGCCCGTGCCGGTCTGGACCTCGTCCAGCATCAGCAGCGCGCCGGCGGCGCGGGTGATCTCCCGGGCCGCGCGGAGATAGCCGGCGGGCGCGGGGATCACCCCGGCCTCGCCCTGGACCGGTTCGAGCAGGACCGCCGCCGTCTCGCCGGTGACGGCGGCCCGCAGCGCGGCCGTGTCCCCGAACGGCACATGGACCACCCCGCCGGGGAGCGGGAGGAACGGGTCCCGCTTGCCCGGCTGTCCGGTCAGCGCCAGCGCGCCCATGGTGCGGCCGTGGAAACCGCCATCGGCGGCGACGACCCGGGTCCGACCGGTCCGCCGGGCGATCTTGAAGGCGGCCTCGTTGGCCTCCGCGCCGGAGTTGGCGAGGAAGACCCGGCCCGGCCGGTCGCCGCAGAGCCGCAGCAGCCGCTCCGCGAGGGCCACCGGCGGCTCGGCCGCGTACAGATTGGAGACATGGCCCAGCCGGGCGATCTGCTCGCTCACCGCGCGCACCACCGCGGGGTGGGCGTGGCCGAGCGCGTTCACCGCGATCCCGCCGGTGAGGTCGAGATACGCGGTGCCGTCCGCGTCCCACACGGTGCGGCCCGCGCCGCGCACCAGCGCCAGCGGGGGAGTGCCGTAGGTGTCCATCATCACCGCCCGCCAGCGGTCGGTGAGCCGGGCGCCGCCGGAAGGGGCGGGTGCCGGTGCCGCTCCGGGGGTCATCGGCCGGTCCGTTCCGCCGCGACGGCCCGGTGCCGGAGGTCCGGCACCACGGTCGTGCCGGTGTGGTCGTCGGCGAAGACCTCCAGCAGCAGCGCGTGCGGCACCCGTCCGTCCAGGACGTGCGCCATCCGCACCCCGCCGTCGCGCACGGCCCGCAGACACCCCTCCATCTTGGGCACCATTCCGCTCGCGAGACCGGGCAGCAGCTTCTCCAGCTCGCTCACGGTCAGCCGGCCGATCACCTCGGTGCTGTGCGGCCAGTCGGCGTACAGCCCCTCCACATCGGTGAGCATCACCAGCTTCTCGGCGTCGAGCGCGACCGCCAGCGCCGAGGCCGCCAGATCGGCGTTGATGTTGTAGATCTGCCCGTCCGCGCCGCGCGCCACCGGGGAGACGACCGGGATGCGGCCCCGGTCCAGCAGCGCCCTCAGCAGCTCCGGATCGACCCGGACCACCTCGCCGACCAGGCCGATGTCCACCGGCTCGCCGTCCACCCACGCCGGGCGGCGCACCGCCGTCATGGTGTGCGCGTCCTCGCCGGTGAGGCCGGCGGCGAACGGGCCGTGCGCGTTGATCAGGCCGACGATCTCGCGCTGGACGCGACCGGCCAGCACCATCCGTACGACGTCCATGATCTCGGGGGTGGTCACCCGCAGCCCGGCCGCGAACTCGACCTCCAGATCCAGCCGGTTCAGCAGGGCGCTGATCTGCGGCCCGCCGCCGTGGACGACGACCGGGCGCAGACCCGCGTACCGCAGCGAGACGACGTCCTGGGCGAAGGCCCGCTTCAGCTCCTCGTCCACCATCGCGTTGCCGCCGAACTTGACGACGACGACCCGGTCGCGGAAGGTCTCCAGCCAGGGCAGCGCCTCGATCACCGTGCGGGCGCGGCCGGTGCGCGGCCCGGGTGCCGGGGACAGCGGCTTCGCGGGGTCGGCTCTTCGGGCGCTCATGAGCTGTACGCGCTGTTCTCGTGCACGTACTCGGCGGTCAGGTCGTTGGTCCAGACGGACGCGGACTCCCGGCCCGCGCGCAGGTCGACGGTGACGGTGACGTGCCGGCCGGAGAGGTCCGCCAGCCTCCTCGGCTCGCCCTCCGCGCCGTCCCGGCACACCCACACCCCGTTGATGGCCACATCGAGCAGATCGGGGTCGAAGACGGCGTCCGTCGTGCCGATCGCCGACAGCACCCGGCCCCAGTTGGGGTCCTCGCCGTGCAGCGCGCACTTGAGCAGATTGTTCCGGGCCACCGAGCGGCCCACCGTCACCGCGTCCCGTTCGGAGGCCGCGCCGACCACCTCGACGGTGATCTCCTTGGACGCGCCCTCGGCGTCGGCGACCAGTTGCCGCGCCAGGTCCCGGCAGACCGTGTGGACGGCCCGGGCCAGCTCCGCCGGCTCCGGGGTGACGCCCGACGCGCCGGAGGCCAGCAGCAGCACGGTGTCGTTGGTCGACATGCAGCCGTCGGAGTCGACCCGGTCGAAGGTGGTGCGGACGGCCTCCCGCAGCGCCGGGTCCAGGACGGCGGGGGACGCCTCGGCGTCGGTGGTGAGCACCACCAGCATCGTGGCGAGTCCCGGCGCGAGCATGCCGGCGCCCTTGGCCATGCCGCCGACGGTCCAGCCGGCGCCCGCGAACCGGGCCGTCTTGGGTACGGAGTCGGTGGTCAGGATGGCCTCGGCCGCGTCGGGGCCGCCGTCCGGGGAGAGCCGCGCCGCGGCGGTGGCGATCCCGGCGGAGTACGCCTCCATCGGCAGCCGGGTCCCGATCAGCCCGGTGGAGCACACCGCCACCTCATCGGCGGCGGTGCCCAGCGCACGGGCCGTCAGCTCGGCCCCGGTGCGGGTGTCCTCGGCGCCCGGGCGTCCCGTGCAGGCGTTGGCGCCACCGGAGTTGAGGACGACGGCACGGACGCTGCCGTCCGCGAGCACCCGGCGGGACCAGCGCACCGGGGCCGCCTGGACCCGGTTGGAGGTGAACACCCCGGCCGCCGCGAACGACGGGCCGCTGTTCACCACCAGCGCCAGATCCGGCGCGCCGGACTCCTTGATCCCGGCGGCGATCCCGCTCGCGCGGAACCCCCCGGCGGCGGTCACGCTCATGGTGCCACTCCGTTCATGGGCAGGCCCAGGGTCTCCGGCAGGCCCAGGGCGATGTTCATGGACTGCACCGCACCGCCCGCGGTGCCCTTGGTGAGGTTGTCGATCGCGCTCACGGCGACGAGCCGGCGGGCGGACTCGTCCAGCGCGATCTGCACCTGGGCGGTGTTGGAGCCCAGCACGGCGGCGGTGGAGGGCCACCGGCCCTCGGGCAGCAGATGGACGAAGGGCTCGTCGGCGAAGGCCTTCTCGTACGCCGCGCGCACCTCGCGCACCCCGTCCCGCACCCGGGCCGAGCAGGTGGCGAGGATGCCTCGGGGCATCGGCGCGAGCGTGGGGGTGAAGGAGACGGTGACGCGCTCGCCGGCGGCGGCGGAGAGGTTCTGCGCCAGTTCGGGGGTGTGCCGGTGGCCGCCGCCCACGCCGTAGGGGGTCATCGAGCCCATCACCTCGGAGCCGAGCAGACGGGGCCCGGCCGCCCGGCCCGCGCCCGAGGTGCCGCTCGCGGCGACGATCACCGCGTCGGGCTCCAGCAGCCCGGCGGCGAAGCCGGGGAAGAGGGCGAGGGTGACGGCGGTGGGGTAGCAGCCGGGGACCGCGATCCGGCGGGTGCCGCGCAGGGTCGCGCGGGCGCCGGGGAGTTCCGGCAGGCCGTAGGGCCAGGTGCCGGCGTGCGGCGAGCCGTAGAAGGTCTCCCAGGCGCGGGGGTCCCGCAGCCGGAAGTCGGCTCCGCAGTCCACCACGAGCGTGCGCTCGCCGAGTTGTGCGGCGAGGGCGCCGGACTGCCCGTGCGGCAGCGCCAGGAAGACGACATCGTGCCCGGCCAGGGATTCGGCCGAGGTCTCGACGAGCAACCGGTTGTGGAGGGAGCCCAGTTGGGGCTGGACGGCGCTGAGGGGGCGGCCCGCGCTGCTGTGGCCGGTGAGGGCGCCGATCTCCACCTCGGGGTGGGCGGCCAGCAGCCGGAGGATCTCACCTCCGGCGTATCCGCTCGCGCCTGCTACAGCCACGCCGAAGGTCATCTCGGGCATCTTCTCTTTCGATCGCTGGTGACACGCAGTGAGCGAGCACCCCGCCGACAGGAACTTAGCTTAGCCTAACCTAAGGATCGCGCCAGGTGGGGAGAGTGTGACCGAACGCGCTACCGAACTGTTCGAACCCTGCCCGATGATGGCCGTGTTGACCGGTACGCCCCCGTCGCCCGGGGCCCGGGACACCGGCGGGACGCACCAGGGCGGCCCGCACCGAACACGGAGGCGGATCACCCATGACGATGCCCCGGCGCGTCCCACCACCTCGGCCGCGGACCCTTCCCGTGCCCCCGGCCGGATCGCCCCCGTGCCCGCGGGGCACGACCCCGTTCCGCCCGCCGGTCCCCACCCCGCCGGGAACGCCTTCCGGCAGCGTGCCGGGTGCGCCGGCGCCGGTCGCCGCTTCGGGGCACCCGCCGGTCACCATCCCGCCGGGCACGACCCCGCCGGGCGCGCCTTCCGGCAGCGTGCCGGGGGCGGGTGGCTTTCCGGTGGGCGGTCTTCCCCGGGGGGCCGTCGTGGTGGAGGCGGTCCCGGCCGGGCGGAACGCGGTGGCGGAACCTTCGACTCCGCTTCCGTGCGTGCTCGTGGTGCAGCACGAGGACGGGACCGGCCCCGGGCTGGTCGGAGAGGTGCTGCGGCGGACCGGGGTGCGGACCGCCGTCCACCACCC
This sequence comes from Streptomyces sp. NPDC001985, assembly GCF_040296845.1. NCBI lineage: Bacteria > Bacillati > Actinomycetota > Actinomycetes > Kitasatosporales > Streptomycetaceae > Streptomyces > Streptomyces sp. NPDC001985. The sequence goes on along the minus strand of NZ_JBEOYB010000060.1, from coordinate 33,898 downwards.
CTGGCGCGGGGAACCGCTGCCCGCCTCCCTCGCCGGGTACGGCGGACTCCTCGTGCTCGGCGGCGCGGCGAACTGCGACGACGAGACGGCGGCGCCCTGGATACCGGCGGTCCGGTCACTCGTGCGCGAGGCCGTCCGGCACCGCGTCCCCCTGCTCGGGATCTGCCTCGGCGGCCAGATCATGGCCTCCGCGCTCGGCGGCACCGTCACGGCCCGCGGCCGGGTTCCCGAGGTGGGCGCCGTGCCCCTGCGCAGACTGCCCGGGGCCGCCGCAGACCCGGTTCTCGGCCGGGTGCCCGACGGGGCGCCCGCCGCCCAGTGGCACTGGGACGAGATCACCGCACTGCCCCCGGGCGCGGTCCCGCTGCTGACCGGGGACGACTGCGCCCACCAGGCGTTCCGGGTGGGCGAGCGGGCCTGGGGCGTCCAGTTCCACCCCGAGGTCCTCGCCGCCCAGGTCGCCGACTGGGCCCGCTCCGACGGCCCGGCGGTCGCGGCGGCCGGCGGCGACCCCGAGGGCGCCGTCGCCTCCGTCCGCGCGGCGGAACCCGCGCTCCGCGCGGTCTGGAGCCGGGCCTCCGCCGCCTGGGCCGCCCTCGTCCACGAGTCCGCCGAGGGCGCGGAACACGCCGAGGGCACAGAGTTCGCCGAGTTCGCCGAATCCGCCGATCCGGCCCGGTGCGCCGGGCCCGCCGGGCGGCCGTCCCTCTGACCAACCGGCGGATGCCGTTCGCAGGCCCCCGCCGTGCGCGTGTGCTCCCCGCACGGGAACGACGCAGGACAACGGCGTGCGCCGGGTGTGCGATTCGCACGCCCGGGCGCACGCCGGAGTGGTGACAGCGACGACTGTCCCGCCGTCCCGGGCCATGACAGTTTCCTCTCGTATCCACTCCACAGCGAGCCGAGAGAGGGAGCACGGGTGAACCCTGAGTACGCCGCGTACACCCAGGCGGACCGCGACTTCTACGACGCCCCCCACCGCGCCCGGCGCGGCGGCACCGGCGACGAGCAGTCGCAGTACGCCCCGGCTCGTACCCCCGCCCCCGAGGGGTGGGAGACATCCCGGCGCGGCGACTGGCTCTCGTACACCCCGCTCGGACTCCAGCTGCCGCCCCAGGGCTGGAAGATTCATGTCTCGGCCGGACTCGACAACGCCGAATCGATCCTGCAACGGGTCTCCGCGTACTGCGTCCCCCGGCGCCTCGCGTTCAAGTTCGTCCCCGGCCCCGGCCTGCTCCTGCTGCGCAACGCCAAGTACGCCGACCGCGCCGGCAGCGGCAAGTTCATCACCGTCTACCCGCACTCCGAGGAGACCTTCCCCGAGGTCTGCACCGACCTCGTGGAACTGCTGGCGGACGAGCACGGGCCCACCATCCTCAGCGATCTGCGCTGCGGCGACAGCCCGGTGCACGTCCGGTACGGCGCGTTCGCCGCGAGGTACTGCGCGGGCCCCGACGGCCGGCTCGTGCCCGCCGTGGCCGACCCCGGCGGCACCCTGGTGCCCGACCCGCGCGGCCCGTCGCTGAAGATCCCCGACTGGGTGACACCCCCCGCCGTCCTCGGACCGTATCTGGCCGCCCGCTCCGCCGTGAGCATGCAGGACCTGCCGTACGAGGTCCTGGGCGCCCTCCACTTCTCCAACGGCGGCGGCGTCTACAAGGCCCGGGACACCCGGACCGGCGAGACCGTGGTGCTCAAGGAGGCCCGGCCGTACGCGGGACTGGCCGCCGACGGCGCCGACGCGGTCGCCCGGCTGGAGCGCGAGCGCGTCGCGCTGGAGCAGCTCGCCGGACTCGACTGCGTACCGGAGGTGCGCGGCACCTTCCAGGTGGGCGATCACCACTTCCTGGTGCTGGAGCACATCCCCGGCACCACCCTCAACACCGTCTTCGCCCGCCGCTTCCCGCTGACCGCCGCCGTCCCCGCCGCCGAACGGCTCGCCGAGCACACCGACTGGGCGCGCGGGATGTACGGCCGGGTGGAGCGCGCCGTCGAGCGGGTGCACGCCCGGGGCATCGTCATCAGCGATCTGCACATGAGCAATGTGATGGTCTCCGACGACGGGAACCGTGTCGTCCTCCTCGACTTCGAGGCCGCTTCCCAGGCCGCCGAGGAGCGCCGCCAGATCGTGGCCAACCCGGCCTTCGTCGCCCCGCCGGACCGCCGTGGCACCGCCATCGACCGGTACGCCCTGGCCTGTCTGCGCCTCGCCCTCTTCCTCCCGCTCACCACCCTCTTCGCCATCGACCGCCACGGCGCGGCCCGGCTCGCCCGGGACATCGCCCGCGTCTACCCGGTGACCGCCGAGGAGTTGCGCCCCGCGGTGGAGGAGATCCTGCGCGGCGCCCCGGAGCCCGCAGCGGCACCGGCCGGGGGCACGGTCCCGGAGCCCGGGGAGTGGCCGCTCGCCCGCGACTCCATGGCCCGCGCCATCGCCGCCTCCCGCACCCCCGACCGCGAGGACCGATGTTTTCCGGGCGACATCGCCCAGTTCGCCAACCCGGCCGGCGGCCAGTGTTTCGGCTACGGAGCGGCGGGAGTGCTGTACGCGCTCCACGAGACGGGAGCGCCGCCCTGTCCCGAAGCCGTGGAATGGCTCCTGGCCCGGATCAAGGACCCCGCGTCCGGCACCCCGGTCGGTTTCTACGACGGCCTCGCCGGCATCGCCTGGACCCTGCACCGCCTCGGCCACACGGCCCCCGCCGCCGAACTGGCCGATCTGATCGTCCGCCAGCCGCTCGACGGCCTCGGCTCCGATCTGCACGGCGGCCACGCCGGGATCGCCCTCGCCCTCGCCGACCTGGCCGACGCCATCGGCGGCACCGAGGCCACCGCGCTGCGCCGGGCCGCCGAACAGTGCACCGCACTCGCCGCCCGCGCCCTCGTGCACGGCCCGCCGTCCCCCCGCACCGGGCTGCTCCGCGGCGCCACCGGCCTCGCGCTCCTCTTCGTCCGCCGCTACGAGTCCACCGGCGACCCCGCGCTGCTCGACCTGGCCGCCACCGCGCTCCGGCGCGATCTGGCCCGCTGCAGGACCGGCGCCGAGGGCGCGCTCCTGGTGGTCGAGGAGAAGCGGACCATGCCCTATCTGGGCGCGGGCAGCGCCGGACTCGCGATGGTGCTGGACGAGTATCTGGCCCACCGGCCGGACGAGTCCTTCGAGACCGCGCGCCAGGAGATCCAGCCGGGGCTGCGCTCCGCCTTCTACGTCCAGCCCGGACTCTTCCGGGGGGTGGCGGGACTCGTTCTGCACCTGGCCCGCACCCCGCTCGGCGACCCGGCCGAACGGCAGCGGGCCATCGACCGCCACACCGCCCTCATCGGCCGGCTGGCCACGCCCTTCGCGGGCGAACTGGCCTTCCCCGGAGAGCAGTTGATGCGCCGGTCCATGGACCTGGCCACCGGCACCGCCGGTGTCCTCCTCGCTCTCGGCAGCGCACACCGGCCCGACCGGGTGTCCCTGCCGTTCCTCTCGCTCCGCGAGAGGCCCACGACCCGGCCCCATCCAGGGGCCGTGCACCACCCATGAGCACATTCGTCCCCACGGAAGGAAATCATCATGGCGCTTCTCGACCTTCAGGCTCTGGAGACCCCGGCGGACGAGGCGTACGGCGACCTCGAAGGCGGCAGCCAGGTCAGCCTGCTGGCCTGTGAGTACAGCTCGCTGAGCATCGTCCTCTGCACCCCGTGACACCAGGGCCGAGGGGCTGACCGGTGAACAACCGCACCGGGCCGCCCCTCGGCCACCGCGCCGGTCCCGGGCCGCTTCGGCCGCCCGGGACCGGTCGCGTGGGCCGGTGCCCGGCCGAGACCGGAAGGAATCCAGTGTGACGAGCAGTCCGCCCCTGGTGAAGTCCTCCCCGCCACGGGCGGCCTCCCTCCGGACGACTCCGGGCGCCGGCCGCCTCTCGCTGGCGGCCGTCGTCGTCTGCTCCACCGGCGCCGCGCTCGCCGCCCTCGCGCTGCCCGCCGCGCTCGGCGCCACCGTCGACGACCTGCTGACCCGGCGCCAGATCCCCTGGTCCGGGCTGCTGCTGTGCGCGGCGCTGACCGCCGCGGAAGTCGCCCTCGACGCGCTCGTCGCCCTCCTCGGCGGCTCCACCACCGCGACCCTCACCGCCCGGCTGCGGACCACCCTCGTCGACCGGGTCGTACGCGCCGAACCCCGCCACGGCCAGGCCGTGGCCTCCGGCGATCTGACCACCCGGCTCACCGCCAACGCCGCTGACGCCGCCACCGTCGCGGTCACGGCCGCCACCGCCGCGTCCGTGGTGCTGCTGCCGCTCGGCGCGGCGGTCGCGCTCTTCCTCATCGACCCCTGGGCCGCTGTCGCGCTGCTCGTCGGCGCCCCCGCCTTCGTCCTGCTGCTGCGCACCCTCATCCGCCGCACGGCCGATGTCTCCGCCGACTACCAGCGCGAGCAGGCCCTGATCGCCACCCGGCTCACCGAGGTGCTGGACGGGATCGACACCGTACGGGCGGCCCGCACCGCGACCTCCGAGCACGCCCGGATCACCGAGCCGCTCTCCGCCCTCTCCGGGCACGGCCACCGCACCTGGCGCATCCACGGACGGGCCGTCGGCGCGAGCGCCGTGCTGCTGCCGCTGCTCACCGTGCTGGTGCTGGCCGTCGCCGGGCTGCGGATGTCGGCCGGGGCGATCAGCGTGGGCGACCTCTTCGCCGTCTCCCGCTACGCCGTGCTCGCCGTCGGTCTCGGCGCGCTGACCGGCGCGTTCGCCGCGATCTCCCGGGGCCGCACCGCGGCCCGCCGGCTGGAGCCGCTGCTGGATCTGCCCGCCGTGCCCCACTCCTCCCGCACCCTGCCGCCCGGCGGCCCGGGGACGGTTGAGCTGTGCGGCATCGAGGTCGTACGGGACGGCAGGCGGCTGTTGCGCGGGGTGAGCCTCACCGTGCCCGGCGGCAGCTCGCTGGCCGTGGTGGGACGGTCGGGTTCGGGCAAGTCCCTGCTGGCGGCGGTGGCCGGGCGGCTCACCGACCCCGACGCGGGCACGGTCACCCTGGACGGGGTGCCCCTGGACGGGGTCGACCCGGTGCGGCTGCGGGACGAGATCGCCTTCGCGTTCGCCCGGCCCGCGCTGCTCGGCACCACCGTCGAGGACACCATCGCCTTCGGTGCCACCGAGCCGCCCCCGGCCACGGTCCACGAGGCCGCCCGGGCCGCCTCCGCCGACGGATTCATCGCCCTGCTGCCGCTCGGCTACCGGACCCCGCTGGAGCGGGCGCCCCTCTCGGGCGGCGAGTGCCAGCGCCTCGGCCTCGCCCGGGCCTTCGCGCACCGGGGCCGGCTGCTGATCCTCGACGACGCCACCTCCAGCCTCGACACCATCACCGAGGCCCATGTCCAGCGCGCCCTGGCCCGCCACACGGGCACCGGCACGACGATCGTCGTCGCCCACCGCGTCTCGACGGCCGCCGGGGCCGACCGCGTGGTGTGGCTCGACGACGGCGCGGTGCGCGCCGTCGCCCCCCACGCCGCGCTCTGGCGGGACCCCGCCTACCGCGCGGTCTTCCACACCCCCGCGGACGCCCCCCCGGAAACCCCGAACCCCGGCCCGAACGGCCCCGGCCCGGACGGCCCCGTTCCGCCTCGGGCGCCGGAGGGTTCGGGGCCTGCTGTGCCCGTCCGCCCGGAGGGGCCCGCTCCGGCGCGGGCGCCGGAGACCTCGCCGTCTGTCGCGACTGCTCGTACGGAGGAGATCGTTCCGCCTCGGGCGCCGGACGGTTCGGGACTCGCTGGGCCCGTCCGCCCGGAGGGGCCCGTTCCGGCCCGCGCGCCGGAGACCTCGCCGTCTCCCTCAGCCCCCCGCCCGGACGGGCCCACCCCCGGGGCCTCGCGGCACGCGGTGCCGCCCGAGTCCCGGAATGGGGCGCCCGCCGGGCGGGAGGAGGTCCGATGACTGCCGGCGAGGCTCCCCCGGAGCAGCGGCGCACCACCGGTGAGGGCTCGCTGGGGCGGGTGTGGCGTGAGGGGCGGCCGTTTCTGCGCGTGCGGACCGGGGTGATGGTGCGGCTCGGCGGGTGGTCGCTGCTGGAGTTCGCGCAGACCTTCCTGGGCGGCTTCGCCATCGCCACCGCCATCGACCGCGGCTTCCTCGCCGGCTCCCCGGCCACCGGCCTCCTCTGGCTGGCCGTCGCCGCCGTCGCCACCCTCCCGGCCGCGCTCGCGACCCGGGGCATCTTCGGCCGGCTGGCGGATCTGGTGGAGCCGCTGCGCGACGGCCTCGTCCGCCGCGCCGCCGCCCGCGCCATCGGCACCGCGCTCGGCGGCCCGGGCGCCGCCACCACCACCCGCTCGGTCTCGCAGGTCACCCACCAGAGCGAGATCGCCCGCGACGGCTGGGCCGGCCTGGTGCTCTCGCTCCGCTCCTTCGTCTTCACCTCCGCCGGAGCCCTCGCCGGTCTCGCCGTCCTCTCGCCGAGGCTCCTCCTGGTGGTCCTGCCGCCGCTCCTCCTCGGCCTCGGGCTCTTCCTCGCCACGCTCATCCCCATGGCGGCCCGCCAACGGGCCTATCTCACCGCCGATGAGACCTTCGCCGCCCACGCGGGACAGACCGCGTCCGCGCTCCGGGACATCGCCGCCGCGGGCGCCGCCGGGCGGACCGTCGACCGAGCCGCCCTGCTCGCCGGCGAACAGGCCGTCGAGGCCCGTGCCCTGGCCCGCTGGGCGGCCGTGCGGATCGTCGCGCTCGGCGTCTGCGGCCGGGTTCCTCCGCTGGTCCTGCTGCTCGCCGCGCCCTGGCTGATGCGCCACGGCCTCACCAGCGGCGCGCTGGTGGGCGCGTTCACCTATCTGACGTACTCCCTGGCCCCCGCCCTGCACGCCCTGCTGACCGTGCTCGGCACCGCCGGAGGGCGGCTGGTGGTGGTGCTCGACCGCTTCACCGGGGCCGCGCCCCTGCCGCCCGCGCCCGGCGCCGACCCCCGCCGGGCCCCCGCGCCCCGCCCCGCCCCGGTGGTCCCCACCGCCGAGCTGCGGGCCGTCAGCTTCGCCTACGGCCCCGCCGCCCGCCCGGTGCTCGACCGGCTCGACCTCACGCTCCGGAGCGAGAGCCGGCTCGCCGTCGTCGGCCCGAGCGGCAGCGGCAAGTCCACCCTCGCGGCCGTACTCGCCGGGGTGGCCGCGCCCACCGGCGGCGAGGTGCGCTGGCTCGGCCGCCCCGCGACCGAGGTGGAACCCACCTCCGTACGCACCCTCCTCCCGCAGCAGCCCTATGTCTTCACCGGCACACTCCGCGACAATCTGCGCTATCTGCGCCCCGCCGCCCGCGACCCGGAGATCTCCGCGACCGTCGCCGCGATCGGCCTCCACGAACTGCTGGAGCGGCTCGGCGGGCTCGACGCGCCGCTCGACCCCCGGCTGCTCTCCCAGGGCGAGCGCCAACTCGTCGCCCTGGGACGGGCCCATCTGACCACCGCGCCCCTGCTCATCCTGGACGAGGCCACCAGCCATCTGGACCCCGTCGCCGAGGCCCGCGCCGAGTGCGCGCTCGCCGAGCGAGCGGGAGCCCTGGTGGTGATCGCCCACCGGCTCACCTCGGCGGCCCGCGCCGGCCGGGTGCTGGTGATGGACGGCACCCGCACGGTCTGCGGCACCCCCGCCGAACTCCTCGCGGAATCAGCGCTCTACCGCGATCTGACCGGCCACTGGTCCGGTTCCGGTTCCGGTGCGTCCCGCTGACCGGGCGGCGCGCCCTCCCGGCCCGGCCCGCTCCCGCCGCCGCGCCGGCCCGCCCGGGCCTACAGCCAGCCGAACTCCCGCGAGAGTCTTATCGCGTCGAGCCGGTTCCGCGCCCCGGTCTTGCGGATCGCGGCGGCCAGATAGTTCCGCACGGTACCGCTGGCCAGATGCAGCACGCTGGCAATGGACGACACGGACTCCCCCTCCGCCGCCAGAGCCAGCACGCGTAACTCCCGTGCGGAGAGCGGCACCTCACTGGCCTGGAGCAGACCGAAGGCCAGCGACTGATCGATATGGCGCCCACCGGACGCGACCTTCCGCACCACCTCGCAGAAGTTGTCCACGGGGCCGAACTTGTCGATGTAACCTCTGGCCCCCGCGTCGGAGGCGCGGCGCAGATCCCCGGCCCGGTCGCCGCGGGCGAGCACGACCAGCGCGGTGCCGCCCCGGCCCGACGGCTGCCGTAACGACTCGACGAGCGTCAGCACTTCCACGGAATCCGGACAGTCGAGATCGGTGACCAGTATGTCGGCCGGGCACTCCTCCATGGCGGCACGCACTCCGCCCTTGTCCGTGGTGCGCACTCGGAAGCTCTGATCCTTGCTCAGCAGGCAGGCAAGCGAGGCGCGCCACAGGGACACCCCGTGCACCAACAGAACCGTCGTCATGGACCGCTCCTCTGACTTTCTTCAACGGCTGTCTTCACGAGCTCTCTCAACGGTCTTGTATCCAGCAAATGTTCTGTGTGCAACTACCACCAGTTCACCGCAGAAGGTCCGGGTTTCACTGACGAACTGCCTAATACCCCTGACAGGCGGACGTGAGGGGGGCGTGCGAAGGCACGCGCTCACCTCCTGTGCGCCTCTGTTGACCATGCTCCGCTTCCACGCGCGGGTTTAGCAGGGGAGTGCCGGAAGTGCCGGAAGTGCTGTACGCCCCGGGGGTACGATCTCCGGTTCGGACCGGCTCCGCCCCTCGGTGGGCCGGGCTCTCCGACGGAGCGGCGGACCGGCGGGGAAGCGTCTTCCCTGTGGCGGCGGAAGCAGTCACCCCGGGCCGGTTCCGCCCGCGGCCCGCCGCCACCTGTTCGTATGAAGATCCCGGCCCACCGGCCCCGCCGGGCCCGGGCCGCCGCCTCCGGGGCGGCAGGGTGGCGGCCATGCAAGATCCCCGCGCCTACGCCCTCGCCTTCCCCGCTCCGGCACCCCGCCCCACCGGAGGCCCCACCGGAGGTCCCGGAGCGGGCTCACCCCGCCGCGTCCGCCCGGGCGAGGAGTCCGGCGGCGGCCGGGTAGGCGCGGTGGGGCCGCAACTGCCGCCGCAGGGCGGCCAGCCGGCGGGCCGCCCGCACGGAGTCGAGTGACGGATACGCCTCCAGGAACGCGTCCCAGTGGGGGAGCGCGGCGTCGAGATGCCCCAGCCGCAACTGGGTCTCGGCCAGCCGGGCGTGGGTGAGCGTACGGGCGTGGCGCTCCCCGGGCGTACGGGCCCGGAGCGAGTCCGTGAGCGCGCCGACCGTCCCCGCCCGGTCGCCCAGCGCGGCGAGCGTCTGGGCCCGCTGGTAGTGCAGGGCGCCCAGCGAGTAGGCGGTGAAGGGCCCCGGCGCCGCGTCGTGCGGGGTGTGCAGCCGTTCCGCCCGCGCCAGCGAGGCCAGCGCCGCGCGGCGGTCGTGCCCGGCCTGGAGCACCGCCAGATGGGCCTGGGTGTACGCCTGGACGACGGGCGGCGCGTGCCGCGCGTGGTCCGACGCCCGCTCCGCGAGGTGGAGCACCGCCGGTCCGCGGTGGCCGAGTTCGAGGGCGTGGGTGGCCATGGTGCGCAGCGCTATGGCGAGCGTGGCGTGGTCGCGGGCGTCCGCGGCCAGCCGGGCGGCGAGCAGATGGTAGTGCTGCGCCACCGCGTCGTCGCCGCCGTCGGCGCAGATCCGGCCCAGCAGCAGCGTCAGCTGGGCGGCCTTGGACAGCAGCCCCCGGTGGACCGCGTCCGGCGCGGGCGCGTGGAGCCGCGCGGTGACATCCCGGGCGAGGTAGGCGGCCAGCGCGGCCCGCACCGGACCGCCGCCGAACTGCTCGGCCGCCGAGGCGAACACCCCGGCCATGGCGTGCATCTGCTCGGCCCCCGGCTCCCGGGCACCGGGCCCGGGGTCCGCCGGGGCCGGGTCCGAGGCGGCCCGGCGCGGCCGGGGCAGCAGCTCCGGCACGGCGAACGCGAGCGGGCTGAAGACCCCCGAGGCGAGCAGCCGCCGCCGGGCCGGGTCGAGTTCGGCCTCCGTGAGAAGGGTGAGCGTACGGAGCGGAGCGCTCTGCCAGGAGACCACCGGCACCCGGTCCGGAGCGCGGGTCAGCCCCGCCTGCTGCGCGGTGACCGGTCTCCCCAGCCGGCGGGAGAGCGCCTCCAGCAGAAAGGCGGGCACGGGCGGTCTGGGCTGGGCGCCCGCGAGCCACCGGACGACCGACGAGCGGTCGCAGGCCAGCCGCCGGCCGTGCTCCCCGGCGACCGAGCGGACCGCGCGGGCCAGCTCGCCGGCGTTCCACCCGGACGCCTCCAGCAGCAGCCGCAGCCGGGCGTTGGCCACGGGGGGCACGGTCACTTCTTCCGAAGACATCGGATCACCCTGCCTTCACAAACGCACGAAGTCGCACGGAGTGCCCTCCGCTCGCGGCCCTGAACTCTTGTGCGAGCAGGGCCGGGGACGGTCCAATGTGCTTACCCGGCAGTCCCGTCGGCGCACCAGATGTGCGCCGGTCCAATTCCGTATGGATATGCGCGACCGGGCCCGGCCCGGCGGACACGGGGAAGTGCCCGAGGCACCGGCACACCGGCACACCGGGAACCGCGCCCGCCGCGCGCATCCGCCCCGGGCGGCACCCTTCCCCGTACGGCACCCCCGGACCGGCCACGGGGGCGTCGGCCGGGGAGCGGAACCGGAGCCCGCGGCCCGGAATCAGGTGGGGGCGTGATGCAGCAGGACGAGGACCAAGGCAGCGGAACCGGAACCGGAACCGGAATCGACACCGGCACAGGCATCGCCACAAGCACAAGCACAAGCACAGGCACAGGCACAGGCACAGGCACAGGCACCGGGGCCGTCCTCCCGCGCGGTCGTGACCGGCCCGGGCGGAGCACCGCCGTGGGACGGCCGCCGCCCGGCGGCGCGCCCTGGGTGCGCCGGCTCCTCGCCGGCCGGTGGGGTCTCGACGCCCGGCACACCCTCGTCCGTCCCCTGCTCGTCGACGGCGCGCCGCCGCTCAGCCACACCGCCGGGCTCTGGCGGGTCCGGGGCCCGGCGGGCGACCATGTGCTGAAGGTCCGGCTCGTCCCCGAGGCCCTGCGCACACCGGAGTTCTACGGCCTCAAGGAGGAGATCGGGGCGCACTGCCGGCGGCACGGAGTGCCGGTGGCCGCCGCGATCCCCGCCCTCGACGGCACCACCACCGTCCGCTGCGACCACACCGTCTGCGAACTGACCCCCTGGTACCCGGGCCGGCCCGCGGACCCCGCCGACCCCGCCCAGTCCGCCGCCGTGGTCCGCTGCGGAGTACGGCTGCGCCGGGCCCTGGACCGGCTCCCCGCGAGCGCCCTGGACCGCCTCGCGTCCGTACCCCTCCCGCTGCTCGTCGAGGAGGAGGAGTGGCGGGCCGCGCTCCTGGACGCCGAGCGGCGGCTGCTGCCGCTGTCCGCCGGCCGCGACGACGCCTTCTCCCGGCGGGCCGCCGCCGCGCTGCGCGCCGCTGTCGCCGCCGGGCCCCTGCTCCACGGCAGCCTCGGCGGGCTCCGCGCCGCCGAACCGGCCGCGATCCACAGCGATCTCCATCCCCAGCACTTCATCGTCGCCCCGCGCCCCGGCTCCACCGCGCCCGGCGGCGGCACCTGGGAGGTTCTCGCCGTGCTCGACTTCGACAATCTGCACACCGGCGACCGCCGGCTCGATCTGGCCTGGCTCGCCGAGACCGCCGGACGCGTCCGCGGCGACACCGCCCGGCGGCGGGCGCTGGCCGCCTTCCTGGACGGGACGGCCGGGACCGGCCTGCTCGGCGCGGGCGACGAGGCCCTGCTGATGCCCCTGCTGATGGCGCACTCGCTGCCCGTCGTCGTCGACATCGCCAAGGACATCCTGGAACGGGGCGACCTCAGCGACCAGTGGCCGGCCTATCTCGAACTGCTCTCCCCGGAGCGCAGAGCGGGCGTCCACGACTCCCTCACCGCCGCGTCCCGCGCCCGCTGACCGCCCCGCCACCGCCCGTCCCCGCCCGTCTGCGGACCCCGTCCGCTGACCGCCCCGCCCGCCCCGTCCCGCGTCCGTCACCGGAACTCTCCCTGGGAGGCGACTTCGCCATGCTGTCCCCCGAGACCCCGACCGACTCGCCCTGGCCGGCCGATCTGTCCTCCTACTGCTTCGAGGTGCCCCACGCGCCGGACACGGTCCTCTTCGCATCCGGGAAGGGTGTCCGGCTCGCCGACACGGCGGGCCGGCCGTATCTCGACGGTCTCTCCGGCGTCTTCGTCACCTGCTTCGGCTACGACTGCGCCCCGATCGTCGCCGCCGTCACCGAACAGCTCCGGACGCTCCCCTTCCACCCGCCCCTGCACGGCACCAACCCGGCCGCGCTCGCCCTCTCCGCCGCGCTCGCCGCCCTCGCGCCGCCCGCGCTGACCACCGTCAGACTGGTCAACGGCGGCTCCGAGGCGGTCGAGGCCGCCATCCGGCTCGCCCGGCTCCACCACCGCTCGGAGGGCGAGCCCGGCCGGCTGAAGATCCTCAGCCACTACCACGGGTACCACGGGGCGACCTTCGGGTCGCTCTCCCTGACCGGGCGGCCCGATGTCGGACGCTTCGGCCCCGGAGTGCCCGGCGTGGTCCATGTCTGGCCGCCGGACTGTCTGGAGGCCACCCTCGGCGTGCCGCACGGGGAGTCGGGGGAGCGCGCCGCCGAGCTGATCGAGCGGACCATCGAGGCGGAGGGCCCCGAGACCGTCGCCGCGCTGGTCGTGGAGCCGGTGATCCATCTGCGCGGTATGGCCGTCCCGCCGCCCGGCTATCTCGCCCGGCTGCGCGAGATCTGCGACCGGCACGGCGTCCTCCTGGTCTTCGACGAGATCGTCACCGGTTTCGGCCGCACCGGAGCGCCCTTCGCCGCCCAGACCTTCGGGGTGGTGCCCGATCTGATGTGCGCCGGCAAGGGAGTCTCCGGCGGGTACGCCCCCCTCGCGGCGGTCCTGATGACCGAGCGGATCGCGGCCTGCCTGGGCGGCGACGGCGGCCCGTACTCCTTCGCCCCCACCCACACCTACGCCGCCAACCCCGTCTCCGCCGCCGCCGGGCTCGCCGCCGTGACCCTCTTCACCGAGCAGGACTTCCCCGCCCGGATCAGCGCACTCGCCGCCCATCTGGAGCCCGGGCTCCGCCGGGCGCTGGACGGGCGCGGCACCCTGCGCGCCATCGGCCTGCTGTACGGACTCACCCTCACGGGCGGCCCCGACGCGGGCGAGCGGCTCGCCCGGGCCTGTCTGCGGCGCGGGCTGATCATCCGGGGCCAGGACGACTGGGCCGTGCTGGCGCCCGCCTACATCACCACCCGGGCCGAGGCCGACGAGATCGCCGGCATCCTCGCGGCGGCGCTCGACGAGACAGCGGCTCCCGGGACCCCGGGCGGCCCCTCCCGGCACCACACATCCCCGGGGCTCCGTTGAACACCCTCTTCCGGGGACCCGCCCGGGCCGCCCTGCCGCGCCTCACCCCCGAGGAGGCGTCCGTGGTGGAACGGGAGCTGGCCGAACTCGACAAGGGCGGGTACGACGGCCCGCTGCCCGGCGCGCTGCGCAGACTCGCCGCCGCCGTCCCGGAACGGCTCTACCACGACAGCGCCCGGCTGCTGCTGCGGATGCACCAGCTCGCCGGGACCGGCAATCTCTCCAGCAACCTCTCCTCCCTGGCCATCGTGCGGGCCTGCTTCGACCTGGGCCTGGTCCCCGACGGCCGCCCCGGCCCCGCCGAACTCATCGTGGGGCGCGGCCATATCGCCCCCGCCTTCTACGCCGAGCGCTATGTGCGCGGCACCTTCCCCTTCGTCCCGCTCGCCACCCTCCACCAGGGCGGCCTCACCGGGGTCATCAACCGCGCCACCGGCTTCACCAACACCATGCGCTACAGCCTCGGCGTCGGGGTCGCCCAGGCCGTCAGCCTCGCCTGGGACCTCGCCCGGCGCGGCGACGACCGCAAGGTCGTCTGTCTCGCCGGGGACGGCGAACTCCAGGAGGGCGTCGTCTTCGAGTGCCTGCGCTTCGCCCACGAGCACGACCTCCGCAATCTGATCCTGGTGGTCGACGCCAACGGCAAGGGCATCGAACCCCTCCCCAAACCGGTCAGCCTCGCCTATCTGAGCGCCTATCTGGGCCGGGTCGAACCCGTCGACGGCCACGACCGCCCCGCCGTGCGGCGCTCCCTGCGCTCCCTGCTCGCCGGGGACGGCCGGGCCGCCCTGGTCTGCCGCACCCGCAAGGGCGACCACAGCTTCCGCCCGCCCCCCGCCGGAACCCCCGCCCGGCCCTCCTTCGCCGCCGGGACCGGCCGGATGCTCGCCTCCCACCAGCGCCGCACCGGACGCGAACTGGCCGTCTTCACCGCCGACATGGCCGCCAGGTTCGGGCTGCGCGGGCAGGTCCCGTACACCAACACCGGGCTCGCCGAGACGCTCGGCGTCGGTCTCACCCTCTCCCTGCCCGAGCCCGTGCTCAAAGTGGTCGCCACCGACGCGATGTACTACATGGACTCGCTCAGCATGCTCACCGAGGCCACCACCGGCGTCCGCAATCTGCTGGTGCTCGCCGGGCGGAGCTGGGGCGCGTGGGGCGGCGCGCACAACGCCACCAACCTCCTCGGCCAGCTGCTCCACACCCGCGTCTACGAACCCGTCACCGAGGCCGAGTTCGCGGCCTGTCTCGACCGGCTCGCCGCCCACCCCGCCACCGCCCATGTGCTGAGCATGGTGGACGCCCGCTTCGACCCGCTCCCCGTGGACTGCTCGGCCGACCCCGACGGCGGGGTCTGGGTCACCCCCCTCCGGCGCCAGGGCCCCCGAACGGCGGTGGTCACCTTCGGCTACGCCGGGGTGCTGGTCGCCGAGGCCAACCGGGGGCCGCGAGTGCCGCATCTGCACTGCGCCGCTCTCGCCCCCGAACTCCCCGGCGCCACCCTGGCCGCCCTCGCCGCGTGCGACCGGATTCTGACCGTCGAGTACAACGGGGCCCACGGCGGCTTCGGCGAAGGGCTCCGCCAGCGCCATCTGCTCCCCGCGGCCGTGCACGCCGTACGCCGGGACATCGGCACCTGCGTCCACGGCGAACAGCTCCGCCGTCACGGGATGAGCCCGCCCCAGCTCCGCGAACTCATCGAACGGACCGCGACCGGGCAGGAGACGGACAGTGCGTCTGTACGCGCATGACCCCCGCTCGCCGCAGTCGGCGGGCACCGTCGACGGCGCCGTCCTCATGCACCGGGAGGCCGCCACCCTGATCGCCGCCTCCGGGCTGCCGGTGAGCTGGCACGACCTCACCCGGGGGCCGTGCGGCCTCGCCACCGCGGGCCCGAGCGACGTGGTGTACGCGGGCTCGGGCCCGTACGCCCATCTCCACCACGCCTGGCGGGAGGAGACCGGCGGCGGCTACCGGATCGTGCGCGAGGTCCACACCGCGCTCTGGTCGGGGTACTGGACCCAGGAGGAGCTGTGCGCCCCGCTGACCCGCCCCGGCGATCTGGTGCTCTTCCCCACCGAGTACACCCGCGGGCTCTATCTGCGGCATCTGCCCGGCGCGCGCCCGGAGAACTCCGCCGTCGTCTACCCCCTGCTGGACCTGCTCCCGCCCCGGCTGCCCGCCCGCCCCCGGCCACCGGCGGACCGGGTGCTGCGCATCGGCTATCTGGGGGCCCTCTCCCTGGCGAAGAACTTCGACCAGGTGCTCTCCGTGGTCGCCCGCTGCGGACGGCGGAGCCCCGTCACCCTGCTGTACGCGGGCAAGCCCAACCACCCCCGCTGGGAGCCCGCTTCCATCGGCCGGGAGCTGGCGGCGCTCGGCGCCGCCCCCGGGACGGCCCGGACGGCCGGGGTGGTGGGGAGGGCGCGGCTCGCGGGGTTCTTCGCGGACATCGATGTGCTGCTCTTCCCGAGCACCGCCTCCCGCGAGACACTCGGGCGGGTGGTGCTGGAATCCCTCACCCACGGGGTGCCGGTCCTGGCCGCCGACGCCGGCCCGGCGGCCGAACTGCTCCCCGCGCGGAATCTGGTCCCCACCCTGCTCGACACCACCACCGCGTTCACCATGGACCGGGTCGTCCCCCTCGGCCGGGTCGACGAGGACGCCCTGGTGGCCAAGCTCCTCGCCCGCGACTTCGCCCCCGCCGGCCCCGTCGACCGGGCGCGCTACGGCACCCGTGCCTTTCTGCGGGCCCTGGCCGGTGACCCCCCGAGCCCCGGGGGGCCCTGCGATCCGACCGTACGGGACCGGCTGACCGTCTCCCCGAGGCCGGAGCCGTCCCCCGCCCCGGCCCTCTCCCGGGCCCGGGAGGTGTTCGCCGCCTACTTCACCCGGCGCGACGACCGCGCCCTGCTCGACGCCATCGACAGCGCACCCGACGGTACGGACCGGGCGGCCCTGCGGGAGATCGTCCGCCGGCCGCACCGCGACCCGTCCGACTACCGGGCCTTCCCCCGGCTCGTCGACGCCCTGGTACTGCCGCCCCTCGGCTACGGCTTCGGCCGGCCGCCGGACCACGATCGCGAGGACCCCACCGATGGACGATCCACGCCCTGACCCCGTCACCTTGCCGCCCGGCAGCGAACTCACCGGCAGAACCGCCCTGGTCGTGGGCGGCGGCCGGGGCATCGGAGCGGCCGTGACCGAGGCCCTCGCCCGGCGCGGGGCCGCCGTCACGGCCGCCGACACCGACCGGCTGCCCGACGCCTGGAACCACTACACCTCCACCCGCGTCGGCGGATTCGCCGAGGCGACCTCGCTGGCCGCCCGCCTCACCCGGCAGGGCCTGAAGGTCACCGCCGAACAGACCGACGCCACCGACGAGGACGCGGTCGTCGCCCTGATGGACACGGTGGCGGAGGGGTCCGGGCGGCTGGACATCCTCGTCAACGCCTTCGGAGTCACCCATGTCAGCACCGTGGAGCGGATGGAACTCCCCGAATTCCAGTCCGTGGTGCGGGGGAATCTGGAGGGGGTCTTCCTCACCGCGAAGCACGCGATCCCGCTGATGCGGGCCCATGGCGGCGGGTCGATCATCAACTTCTCGTCCGTGTCCGGGCGCTCGGGGTTCGCGAGGATCGCGCACTACTGCGCGGCGAAGTTCGGGGTGATCGGGTTCACGGCGGCGCTGGCGCAGGAGGTGGCGAGGGACGGGATTCGGGTGAACGCGGTGTGCCCGGGGGTGGTGCGGTCGAATATGTGGGGGTATCTGCTGGGGGAGTTCGTGAGGGAGGGGGAGAGTGAGGAGGAGTGCTGGGAGCGGATGCGGGGGATGATTCCGCAGCGGGAGTTCCAGACGCCGGAGGATGTGGCGGCCCTCGTGGTCTTCCTGGCCTCGGCGACCCGCATCACGGGCCAGGCCCTCTCCATAGACGGCGGCATGTCCGCCCCCTGACTCCCCCCCTCGGCCCCCCGCCCGCCCGCCGTTTGAGGACGGCCCCCGCGCCACGGGCAACCCGGGCAATCCCAGCCCGTCCGGCGTTTGAGGACGGACCCTGTGCCACAGGTCCCCGCATCCCGCGGGCTTCGGTCGGGGGCCTGCCCCCGAACCCCCGCTCCTCAATCGCCGGAGGGGCTGAGGGTGGCGGCTCACACGCCGGAGGGGCTGGGGGTGGCGGCTCACACGCCGAGGGGCTTGGGTGTGCTGCCTCGGCCCGGCCCGAGGTGCTGGGGTGGCGCGCGTCAACCACCGGCCGGGCTGAGGTTCCCGCCCGCCCGCCGTTTGAATACGGCCCCCGCGCCACGGGTAACCCGGGCAATCCCAGCCCGTCCGGCGTTTGAGGACGGCCCCCGCGCCACGGGCAACCCGGGCAATTCCAGCCCGTCCGGCGATTGAGGACCGCGGGGTCCCGCGCGGCGGGGGAGAGGGGGAGGGGTGGGGGCGGTAGCGTGCTCCGGGTGGCCGGCCGCCCGGGACAAGGAGCCCCCGCATGCTCTCCCCCCTCCCCATCACCACCCTCATGTGGTCCCACTGGCAAACCCGCACCCTCCTCAGCGCCATCGAGCTCGGCGTCTTCCCCGCCCTCACCCACCACCCCCTCCCCGCCGCCGAACTGCGCGAGCGCCTCCGCATCCACCCCCGCCCCGCCACCGACTTCTTCGACGCCCTCGTCGCCCTCGGCCTCCTCGAACGCCACGACGGGCACTACCGCAACACCCCGGAGACCGCCGAGTACCTCGACCCCGCCCGCCCCCACAGCTACCTCGGCGCCGCCCTCGCCGCCCAGGGCGCCGGGCTCGCCGACGAACTGACCGCCGTCCTCCGCACCGGCCGAGCCCTGCGCGGCGCCCGCGACGGGCGCGACTACTACGGCGGCATCTGCGCCACCACCCCCACCCTCCGCGCCTTCCAGCGCGACATGACCGCCCTCAGTATCGGCTCGGCCCGCGCCATCGCCGAGAAGTTCCCCTGGCCGGACCGCCGCACCCTCGCCGACATCGGCTGCGCCGAGGGCGCCCTCGCCGGCCAGGTCCTCTCCCACCACCCCCATCTGCGCGCCATCGGCTTCGACCTCGCCCCCGCCCGCACCGGCTTCGAGGAGTACGCCGCCCGCCTCGGCCTCACCGACCGGATGACCTTCCACGCCGGGGACTTCTTCCGCGACGAACTCCCCACCGCCGATGTGCTGGTCCTCGGCCACGTACTGCACAACTGGAACCCGGACGAACGGCTCCTGCTGCTCACCAAGGCCCACCGCGCCCTGCCCCCGGGCGGCGCCGTCCTCGTCTACGAGACCCTCATCGACGACGACCGCCGCCGGAACACCACCGGTCTGCTGCTCAGCCTGATCATGCATCTGGAGGTGCCCGGCGGCGCGGACTACACCGGCGCCGACTGCCGCCGCTGGCTCGCGGAGACCGGCTTCACCTCCTCGTACACCGAACACCTCGACGGCCCCGAGTCCATGGTCGTCGGCATCAAGTGAGCGGCCCCGTGCACACCTCCCGCCCGGCGGACGCCCCCGCCTCCGCCCCCACCGACCTGATCATGTTCTGGAATCTGTACGAGGCCGCGATCGAGCGGCTCGACGGCGACCACGCCCGCTGGGAGGCCCAGCGCGAACTGATCACCGCACACCGGCCCCGGGTCCTGCTGACCACCGAGGGCTGGGGCTGGCACCGCGACGGCCGGAAGCTCTTCGACGACACCCGGGACGCCCTCGGCATGGACGGGGTGCTCTTCCCCGCCAAGACCGAGTGCGACCTCGCGGTCTTCTGGCAGCCCGACATCACCCGGGTGGAGACCGAGACCGTCCCCCCGGAACTCGCCGCCTGGCACGGCCACGGCGCCGTCACCCTGCGGCTGCCCGGCCACCCGGAACCCCTGCGGTTCGCCGTCGCCCATCTCGACCCCTTCAGCCCCACGAACCGGCTGATCGAGTCCGACCGGCTGCGGCGGTACGCCGACCCGGCCGGCCCCCCGACCATCCTGGCCATGGACGCCAACTCCGTCCCGCCCGGCGACCCCGAACCCGACTGGGAGCAGGTCCCCGCCCACCGCCGCGACGACCACCTCCCGCCGGACTCCGGCACCGCCGACCGCACCCCGCTCCGCCGGCTCCTCGGCCGCCCCGGCGCCCCGCTCTTCCTCGACGCCGGCGCCCACACCGCCGACCGCGCCCCCACCTTCGGCTTCCACCCGCCGTGCGAGGCCCCCCGCCGCATCGACCTGATCCTCCTCGCGCCCGCCCTCGCGGAGAGCCTCGCCGGCTACCGCGCCCTGGACGACCCCCTGCTGACACCCGGCCCCGACCGCCCCGCCGCCTCCGACCACCGGCCGGTCACCGTCCGGCTGCGCCGCCGGTGACCGCCGCGCGGGCCGGGGGTCCGGCCGCCCTGGAGCGGTTCAAGGACCGGATGGCGCGGGGCGAGATGTACGACGCGTCCGATCCGCTCCTCGAACCCCACCGGCTGCGCTGTCTGGATCTGCTCGACGCCTTCAACCGCACCGCGCTGCGCGACTTCCCCGCGCGGGAGGCCATTCTCCGCCGACTGCTCGCCCGGGTCGGCCCCGGCGGCTGGGTGATGCCCCGGTTCCTCTGCGAGTTCGGCTTCTTCATCGAGCTGGGACCCCGGGTGCGGATCAACTACGACGCCGTCCTGCTGGACTGCGCCCCGATCGTCATCGGCGCCGATGTCTGGATCGGCCCCCGCTGCCAGCTCTACACCGCCAACCACCCCTTCGACCCGGAGCTGCGCGGAGCCCTGCGCGAACAGGCCAGACCCATCGAACTGGGGGACAGCGTCTGGCTCGGCGGTGGGACCATCGTGCTCCCCGGGGTGTCCATCGGCGCGGGCGCGGTGGTGGGCGCCGGCTCCGTCGTGACCAGGGACCTGCCCCCGTCGGTGGTCGCCGCGGGCAACCCCGCGCGGGTGATCCGCCCGCTCCCCTGAGGCCGCGCCCTCGAAGGAAGGGCTCCGCCGTGCTCCCACCCCAGCGTCCCGCCGTCCGGGCCGTCGTCTTCGACCACGACGGCACCCTCGTCGACACCGTCCGCGCCGACTTCCTCTCCTGCTCCGCGCTCTTCGAGGAGTACGGAGCCCCGCTGCCGGCCCGGCGCTGGGCCGCCGAGGTGTGCGGCCACCCCGACGGCTACGACCGTCTCCTCGCCATGCTGCACGCCCTCGGCGGACCGCCCGTCGCGGCTCTCCGCGTCCGGCTGGAGAGCCACTGGGAACGGTTCTTCACCCCCGAGCACATACGGCTGCTGCCGGGCGTCCGCGAACTCCTCGACGCGCTCCGGGCCGACGGGGCGCGGCTCGCGGTGGCCTCGGCGGCCGACGGGCCGTGGGTGGGCCGCTGGCTCACCCACTTCTCCATCGCGGACCGCTTCGAGGCCGTGGTGACCGGGGACCAGGTGCCCTTCCGCAAGCCCCACCCCGCCGTCTATCTGGAGGCCGCCGCCCGGCTCGGCGTGCCGCCCGAGGAGTGCGCCGCCGTCGAGGACTCGATCACGGGTGTGGCCGCGGCGCGGGCCGCCGGGATGACCGTGATCGCCGTTCCCACCGAGCTGACCCGGCACTGCGACTTCACCGGGGCCCACCATCTGCTGCCCGGCATGGCCGCCCTGAAGGCCCTCGCCTGGCTCCGCCCCGGCACGGCCCGGTGAGGGGCCGCCGGGGCCCGGCCGGACGCGGCGCTCAGAGGCCCACGTCCCGCCCCCGGTGGTCGTCGAAGGTCTCCCGCCGCACCAGCAGCCGGGACCGGCCCCCGGCGACCGCCACCACCGGCGGACGGCCCGTCAGGTTGTAGCCCGACGCCATCGACACGTGGTAAGCGCCCGCCGCCGGCACCGCCAGCACATCCCCGGGCCGCAGATCCTCCGGCAGCTCCACCGACTCCGCGAGCACATCGCCCGCCTCGCAGTGCCGCCCGACGACGGTGGTCGCCCGCATCGGCGCCGCCGACGGGCGCCCCACCATCCGCACGGTGTACCGGGCGCCGTAGAGCGCGGGCCGCGGATTGTCGCTCATCCCGCCGTCGACGGCGGCGAACACCCGGCCGCCCGTGCGCTTGAGCGCCAGCACCCGGTAGAGCGCGACCCCCGCCGGCGCCATGATCGAACGGCCGGGCTCCACGGTCAGCCGGGGCAGCGGATAGTCGAACTCCGCGCAGCAGCGGACCAGCGCGTCGTTGACGCGCCGGCCGTACGCCGCCGGGGCGGGCGCCGGGTCCCCGGGCCGGTAGGCAACGGCGAAACCCCCGCCGAGATCCAGCTCCGGCAGGGTGATGCCGAAGCGGTCCCGGACTCTCGCCATGAACGCCACCAGCCGCCGCACCGCGAGCGCGTACGGCTCCGGGGAGGCGATCTGCGACCCCAGATGGCTGTGCAGCCCGGTCAGCTCCAGACACGGCTGCCCCAGGATGCGGGCCACCGCGTCCTCCGCGTCCCCGTCCGCGATGGAGAGCCCGAACTTCTGCCCCTCCATGCCCGTACGGATCTTCCGGTGGCCGCCCGCCTCGATCCCCGGCAGCACCCGCACCATCACCTGCTGGGCCTCCGGGCCCGGCACCTGGGCGGCGAGCCGCGCGATCTCGCACTCGGAGTCGATGACGATCCGGCCCACCCCGAGCCGCAGCGCTGTCCGCAGATCCTCCGGAGACTTGGCGTTGCCGTGCAGCACCATCCGCTCGGCGGGAAAGCCCCGGGTGGCGGCGAGTTCCAGCTCGCCGGCCGAGCAGAGGTCGAGCCCCAGCCCCTCCTGCTCCATCCAGTCCACGACCGCCCGGCAGAGGAACGCCTTGGCCGCGTAGACCACATCGGCGTCCGGCAGCGCCCGCCGCCAGGCCGCCGCACGGGCCCGCACCTCCCCTTCGTCCAGCACATAGGCGGGGGTTCCGTACCGCTCGGCCAGCTCGGTCAGCGACACCCCTCCCACCGCCACATCGCCGCCGGGCGCCAGCACGGCGGAAGCGGGCCACACCGAGGGGGCGGCCAGCTCGGGCAAGCGCACCGGGTTCGCGGGTACCACCGTCATCCGTACACCTCTGTCCATGGGTCGAGTGCTTCGCGCGTGCGGGTCAGCCGGAGACGGCGGGGGCCACGGCGTCCGGGCCCCACTCCCGGCGGCGGGCACAGACCCCCGCCGCCGAGCGGGCCGTGGACCCGCGGGCGCCCGGGGCCGGGGCGGTGAGCCGGGGGTCCACCGTCACCGCGGTCACCCCGAGCGGCTCCGCGAGAGAGCGGAGCGCGGGCTCCGCGAGCCTGATCCACCGCTGGTCCGGGCCGAGCGCCCCGGCCAGCCGCTCCGGGCTGGTGAAGCCGACGGCCGTCCGCACCCCGAGCGGGGTGCGCAGAAAACGCAGCTGCCTGCCTCCGGCGGAGCCGAGCCGCACCGGCACGTACAGCGGCCCTGCCGGGCGGCGTTCGTCGGGGTCCGCGGTGTCCGCGCCCGCGGGGGTGGGGAATTCCATGGTGTGTCCTTCGCAGGCAAGTCGGTGAATGCTCCGGCCACCCGAAGCTATGCCCCCGCCACCGCCCCCCGGCACCTCCCTGACGCCCCGCTGACCGCCCACCCCCGCTCTTTGACGCCGCCCTAGCGCCGGGGAGGGATCATGCCGCCGCCCACCTGTCCGCCCGCCTGTCCGCCTGGCGCCCGCGAGTCCGCCCGCCGCCCGTGAGTCCGCCCGGTTCTGCCCGTCCGGCGGCCCGCGCCCGCCCGCCGGGTGGTCCGTTCGCCCGGCGCCCGCGAGTTCGCCCGCCGCCCGCGAGTCCGCCCGGTCCTGCCCGTCCTGCGGTCCGCGCGTCCGCCTGCCTGCCCGGCGGTCCGGTCCTGCCAGGCCCCCGACTCCCGCGCCGGGAGGTGCCCCCCGGGAAGCCCCCGGGGGCACGCGGGTGCCTCTTTCCGCCCCTCCGCCTGTCCCCACCCTGCGGGCCGGGGGCGCCGGGCCGCGCCCGGCGGGGCTACGGCAGCAGCCCCGCCCGGCGGGCCGCCACCACCGCCTCCAGCCGGGTGTGGGCGCCCAGCTTCCGCATCGCCGCGCGCAGATACCCCTTCACCGTCTCCGGGCGCAGCCCCAGCCGCTGCGCCGCCACCGCGTTCGTCGAGCCCGCGGCGACACACGCCAGCACATCCACCTCGCGGGGCGCCAGCGACACCGTCCCCGCCCGCTCCCCGGCGCCCGTCCCGGCAAGCGGGCCCGCGCCGGCCGCGGCCAGCCGCCCGCAGACGGCTGTCAACTGCTCCCGCAGCAGCGGGTCGGCGACCCGGGGGGTCAGCGCCCGCAGCACTCCGTGGATCTCCCGCACCTCCTCCCAGGCGCCGAGCCCCGCCGTGGGCTCCCGGGCGATGGCCAGCAGCCCCTGCACCTCGTCCCTGACCACCAGCGCCTGCTCCACATCACGCGCCGCCGCCACCGCCGCGTCGAAGGTCCGGTCACCCAGCGGCACCGGCCGCCGCAGCGCCCCGTACAGCACCCCGCGCACCTTCCGCCGCACCACCACCGGCACCGCGAGCACCGAGCGCAGCCCCTCCGCCGAGACGGCCGCGTCGTACTCATGGCTGATGTGCCGGGCCTCGCGGTAGTCGGTCACCGCGCACGGGCGCGACAGCGCCATCGACTTGCCGCCCAGACCGTTCCCCGCACAGATCGCCAGCCCGTGCAGCGCCTGCGTCTGCGCCCCGCTGAGCTGCGCGATCCGCAGCCGCTGGGCATCGAGCAGCAGCCCCCCGAAAGTGATCGGAATCCCGGTCGCACGGCGCAGCCGCAACAGCGCCGCCCGCATCTCCACCGCCTCGGCCGGTTCGGACACCGCTCCACTTCCCGTTCTCCCGCAGGGGGTCTCCCGCGGGGGGCCCGGCGGGGCCACCCCCGATCGGGGGTGGTGAGACGTACGTCACTGATTACACGATGCTACTGAGTGGTGAGGCAATGAGGAGGGCACATGACGGCAAGCAGCGGCGCTACCGGGGAGTTCCGGGCGGCCCGGGACTTCCTGCTGCGACACCGGGAGGAGTACCGGAGCGCGTACGACGGCTTCGCCTGGCCCCGGCCCGAGCGCTTCAACTGGGCGCTCGACTGGTTCGATGTCATCGCCGACGGCAACGACCGCACCGCCCTGCACATCGTGGAGGAGGACGGTACCGCGATCGAACTCTCCTTCGCCGAACTGTCCCGCCGCTCCGACCGGACCGCCAACTGGCTCCGCGCCCAGGGGGTACGGGCCGGGGACCGGCTGGTCGTGATGCTCGGCAACCAGCACGAACTGTGGGAGACCGCCCTCGCGGCGATGAAGCTGCGCGCCGTCGTCATCCCCGCCACCCCCCTCCTCGGCCCGCTCGATCTGCGCGACCGCGTCGAACGGGGCCGGGCCGCGCACGTCCTCGTACGCACCGAGGACACGGCCAAGTTCGACTCCGTACCCGGTGACTACACCCGGATCGCGGTCGGCGCCGAACCGCCCCCCGGCTGGCTCGACTACCGCGACGCCGCCTCCGCCGAAGCGGAGTTCCGGCCCGACGGGATCACCCGATCCGATGACCCGCTGATGCTCTACTTCACCTCCGGGACCACCGACCGCCCCAAGCTCGTCGAGCACACCCATACGTCCTACCCCATCGGCCATCTCGCCACGATGTACTGGATCGGTCTGCGCCCCGGCGATGTCCACCTCAACATCTCCTCGCCCGGCTGGGCCAAACACGCCTGGTCCAACCTCTTCGCGCCGTGGAACGCCGAGGCCACCGTCTTCATCCACAACTACCGCCGCTTCGACCCGGCCGCGCTGATGGCGCGGATGGACCGCGCGGGCGTGACCAGCTTCTGCGCGCCCCCCACCGTGTGGCGGATGCTGATCCAGGCCGATCTGAGCCGGCTGCGGGTGCCGCCGCGCGAGGCGGTCGCGGCGGGGGAGCCGCTCAACCCCGAGGTCATCGAGACCGTGCGGCGCGAGTGGGGCGTCGCCATCCGGGACGGCTTCGGGCAGACGGAGACCGCCGTCCAGGTCTCCAACAGCCCCGGCCAGCTCCTCAAGGCCGGATCGATGGGCCGCCCCAGCCCCGGCTACCGGGTGGAGCTGCTCGACCCGGTCACCGGTGAACCCGGCGCGGAGGAGGGGGAGATCGCCCTCGACCTCTCGGCGCGCCCGGTGGGTCTGATGACCGGCTACCACGGCGACCCGGAGCGGACGGCGGAGGCGATGGCCGACGGGTACTACCGCACCGGGGACATCGGCGCGCGCGACGCCGACGGGTACATCACCTACATCGGCCGCTCCGACGACGTCTTCAAGGCGTCCGACTACAAGATCTCCCCCTTCGAGCTGGAGAGCGCGCTCCTCGAACACGAGGCGGTCGCGGAGGCGGCGGTCGTCCCCGCGCCCGATCCGCTGCGGCTCGCCGTCCCGAAGGCGTACGTCGCGCTGGCGGACGGCTGGCAGCCGGGCCCGGAGACCGCACGGCTCCTCTTCGCCCACTCCCGTTCCGTCCTCGCCCCGTACAAACGGGTGCGGCGGATCGAGTTCGCCGAGCTGCCGAAGACCGTCTCGGGCAAGATCCGCCGCATCGAACTGCGCGAACGCACCGCGAAGGGCTCCACCGACGAGTACGCGGAGGACGAGCTGTGACATCCCGCTCCGCGCCGACCGAACCGACCGAACCGACCGAACCGCCCGCACGACAGACGGGACCCGCCATGGCCACGGACCGCGCCGGAGCACTCTCGTACGACCGCGGCACCGCCACCGCGCCGCTGCTCCGCGACACCATCGGCGCCAACCTCGACCGCGCGGTCCTCGCCCACCCCGACCGCGACGCCCTGGTGGTCGCGGGCGGACCCCGCTGGAGCTACGCCGAGTTCGGCGCCGAGGTGGACCGGCTGGCGCGCGGACTCATCGGCACCGGCGTCGGCCGGGGCGACCGGGTCGGGATCTGGGCGGTCAACTGCGCGGAGTGGGTGCTGGTGCAGTACGCCACCGCCCGCATCGGCGCGATCATGGTGAACATCAACCCCGCCTACCGGTCGCGGGAGCTGGAGTACGTACTGAACCAGGCCGGCGTCTCCGTGCTCTGCGCCTCCCCGCGCCACCGGACCACCGACTACCGCGCCCTGGTCGAACAGGTCCGTCCGCGCTGCCCCGGACTGCGGTCCGTCCACTACATCGGGGACACCTCCTGGGAGGCCCTGCTCGCGGCGTCCGCCGGGGTCACGCCGGACGAGCTGGCGGCCCGCGAGGCACGGGTGGAGTGCCACGACCCCGTCAACCTCCAGTACACCTCCGGCACCACCGGCTTCCCCAAGGGAGCCACCCTGTCCCACCACAACATCCTCAACAACGGCTACTCCGTCGGGGAACTGCTCGGCTACACCGAGCAGGACCGGATATGCATACCCGTGCCCTTCTACCACTGCTTCGGCATGGTGATGGGGAATCTCGCGGCCACCTCGCACGGTGCGTGCATGGTGATCCCCGCGCCGTCCTTCGACCCGGCGGCCACCCTGCGCGCGGTCGACGAGGAGCGCTGCACCTCCCTCTACGGGGTGCCGACGATGTTCATCGCCGAACTCCAGCTCCCCGACTTCCCCTCCTACGACCTCACTTCGCTGCGCACCGGCATCATGGCCGGCTCACCGTGCCCGGCGGAGGTGATGAAGCGGGTGGTCACCGAGATGCACATGGCCGAGGTCTCCATCTGCTACGGCATGACCGAGACCTCCCCCGTCTCCACCCAGACCCGGCGCGACGACGACCTGGAACGCCGCACCGGCACGGTCGGGCGGGTGCTGCCCCATGTGGAGGTGAAGATCGTCGACCCGGCGACCGGGGCCACGGTGCCGCGCGGGCGCTCCGGTGAGCTGTGCACCCGCGGCTACAGCGTGATGGTCGGGTACTGGGACGAGCCCGAGCGGACCGCCGAGGCCGTCGACCGCGACCGCTGGATGCACACCGGGGATCTCGCGGTCATGCGGGAGGACGGCTGTGTGCGGATCGTCGGCCGGATCAAGGACATGATCATCAGGGGCGGCGAGAACGTCTACCCGAGGGAGATCGAGGAGTTTCTGTACACCCACCCCGGGGTCGCCGATGTGCAGGTCGTCGGTGTTCCGGACAGCCGGTACGGCGAGGAGATCCTCGCCTGTGTCATCCCCCGCGACCCCGCCGCCCCGCCGACCCTGGACGACATCGCCGCCTTCTGCCGGGAGCGGCTCGCGCACTACAAGATCCCGCGCAGGCTGGAGATCCTGGAGACCTTCCCGATGACCGTGAGCGGGAAGGTGCGGAAGGTGGAGCTGAGGGAGCGGTACGGGACGGGCGGGGGGTGAGCCGGGCGTCAGAGCTCCCGGCGCATGCAGACCCGGGGCCAGCGGTCCAGACCGAGCCGCTTCTCCACCCGTCTGACCTCGCGCAGGCCCTCGGTGAGCTCGTCCTCACCGAGAGTGCGGAAGCCGAGGCGGGTGTAGTAGGGGGCGTTCCAGGGCACCGCCGCGAAGGTGGTGAGCGTGATGCCGGCCGTCCGGTCCGCCGACGCGCGGGCGGCGAGATGCTCGATGAGCGCCCGCCCCACGCCGCGCCGCGCGGCGGCCGGGTGCACCGAGACCTGCTCGATATGGGCCGCCCCGTCGATCTCCTCGTGCAGCAGATACCCGACCACGACTCCGTCGTCGCCGACGGCGGCCCAGGCGCTCTGTGCCGCCCGGTAGCGCTCCAGCACATCCAGCCCGGGCGGATCGTCGTCGGCGATCTCCCCCATCCCGAGCCCCCGGAACGGTTCGCCCGCGGCGCGCTCGATGTCCTGGAGCCGTGGCAGCTCCGCGTCAGTGACCAGTCGGATACGCATCCCTCAAGTATCCTCCGCCCCCTGGAGACCTCACCACGCGCCTCCGCCTCCGCCCCGCCCCGCCGGGGAGCCCCGCGCCTCCGCCACACGAAGAGCCCTCCGCCGGCTCCGAGCGGGTCGATCCCGCCGCCGCACTCAGGCCCCCGTGAGCACCAGCCGCATCGCCGCCGCGTTCACCGGCTCCGCCCTCCCCGTCACCTCCAGCACGAACAGCGGCACCCCCAGCCCCTCCGCCCGCGCCCTCGTCTCCTCCGCGTACCCCGCCAGCGCGAAGTACGCGGTCGACGCCGACGCCGCCATCCCGCTCAGCCACAGACACTCCACCTCGCGCGGCAGCACCGGCCGCGCCGAGGGATCGACCCGCGCGATCAGCCCCGCCGCCCGTACACCGGCCCCGCCGGGCGGCCGGAACTCCTGCCGCACCACATCCCGGTACCCCAGCCACCGCAGATACCGCGCCGCCACGGTCACGGCGTCCCGCTCGTTCCGTATGGTGACGGGCCGGAACAACGGGCGCGGCGACGGCCCCGCCGGACGCACCGGCATCCGCAGCACCACCCCGCAGGGACACCCCAGCTCCGGCTGCGGCCAGTGGTCGCGCCGGCCGCACCCGCCGCAGCGCACCAGCACCCAGTCCTCCGCCCAGGTCCTGCGGGTCACCCGCTCCGGCGGCGCGGCCGGCAGCAGCGGCGGGGCCAGCGGCTCGCCGCACGCACAGGGGTAGACCGGCGCGGTGTACTCATGCTCGCGCCGGCAGGACGGACAGCGCACCGGTACCGCGTCGGACATCCCTCACCCACCCCACCGTCACCACCGTTGTGCCTCCATCGTCCACCAACGACCCCACCGGAGGGAGAGGTTCCCCCATCCCGTCGCCCCGGCCCCCGCTCCCGGGGCGTTAGGTTGTGCGGGTGCGACTGAGAGTGGAGTTCACCACCGAACCCTTCGACCTGGACGAGACCCCGGCCCACGCCGTCGTCGCCCGTGAGGTCATCGGGGCGCCCGGGGCCGGGCTCGACGCCGTGGACGTGGGCCCGTTCGGCAACACCGCCGAGGGCACCGCCGACGCGGTGCTCGGCACGGTCGGCGCGCTGCTGCGCCGCACCCTGGCCGCCGGCGCGACCCGGATCTCGCTCCAGGTCACTGTGGCCGATGAGGTCAACACGGCCGTCGAGGACGGCACATGACCGGGTCCCCGCCGGGCGACCACCCGCTCGCCCGGGCCGTCGGCCCGCTGGTCGAGGCCCTCGGCGCCGAGCTGATCGCCCCCGGGCAGGCCGGCCCCGACGACGTGGTCCTCGCCTGGGAGGGCGAGAGCGTCGTCGCCGTGCGGCTGCCGCAGCTCTCCGAGTCGCTGGGCCGGCTGCTGGCCGCCCTGGAGCGCCGCCACGGCAGGCCGCTCGCCGAACTGGACCGCAGGACCAAGCAGTCGGTGGTGCGGAGCCTGGAGGCGCGGGGCGCGTTCTCCGTGCGCCACGGGGTGGAGACGGTCGCCGAGGCGCTCGGAGTGAGCCGCTTCACCGTCTACAACTATCTGAACAGGGAGAACGCGGCGAAGGGCGGCTGACCCCGGCCTCCGGGCGCCCCATCGTGCTTCAACAGACTGTTGACGGCACCGGGCGGAGGGCGTTAGCTGTGGGCCCACCCCGCGCGCTCCCGCCCGCCCCACGGCCCACGGAGGCTCCCGTGACGTCGACTCCGCACCGCCCGCCGCCCACCCCTCCCGTACCGCCCGCCGGGCTCGGCCCGTTCAACGCCGCGCCGGAGCACTCCGCCGCCGCGGCGCTCCACCGGGTCTGCGCCAGCACCACCTGGTGCGAGCGGGTGCTCGCCGGCCGCCCCTACCCCGACCCGGAGGCCCTGCTCGCCGCCGGTGACACAGCCCTGGCCGCGCTGACGCCGGACGACCTGGCCGAGGCCGTCGCCGGGCACCCGCCGATCGGCCGCCCGGAAGCGGGGGACCCGCTCTCCTCCCGGGAACAGCGCGGGATGGACGGCGCCGACGACGCGCTCAGAGCCGAGATGCACCGGCTGAACCTCGCCTATGAGCGAAGATTCGGCCATGTCCTGCTGATCTGCGCCACCGGTCTGACGGCCGGACAGCTGCGGGACCGGGCCCGGCTGCGGCTCGGGAACCCGCCCGAACGGGAGCGGGAGGCGATCCGCGCCGAACTGGGCGGCATCAACCGCATCCGGCTCGCCCGCCTCGCGGCCGACATCTGAAGCGCGGGCCCCGACGCCTCACGGAGGAGGACAGCGCATGCGCACGGACACCACCGCGTCGGTCTCCACCCACGTCCTGGACACCGCCGCCGGACGGCCCGCCGCCGGGGTCGCCGTCACCCTCTCGGCCCGGCGCGGGCCCCGGGCCGCGTGGGTGGAGATCGGAGCCTCCGCGACCGGCCCGGACGGCCGCTGCCAGGATCTGCCGCCCCTCCCGGCGGGCACCGTCCACGCCCGCCTCGACTTCGCCACCGGGCCCCACCTCGCCCGGGAACACCCCGGCACGGACCCCTTCCTCCCCTTCTTCCCCGAGGCGGCCGTGACCTTCGCGGTCGTGGCCGGTGAGCACTACCACGTACCCCTGCTGCTCAGCCCGTTCGGCTACTCCGTCTACCGGGGGAGCTAGGGCCCTGCGCCGGGACCTCGCCGGGACCTCGCCGGGCTCGCGTGCCCGGCGGGCACGGGAGGCACGGGAGGCACGGGAGGCACCCCCACCGCCGTGGCGCGATCCTCCGCCTCGCGACGCACGGCACCGGACCCCGCTCACTGATCCCGCCCGATCCCGACGAAAGGCCCTGGTCCATGCCCACGATTCTCGGCCAGAACCAGTACGGCAAGGCGGGTGTCCGCGTCGTCCGGGTCATCCGCGAGGGCGCCGTCCACCACATC
This sequence comes from Streptomyces sp. NPDC001985, assembly GCF_040296845.1. Taxonomy (NCBI): domain Bacteria; kingdom Bacillati; phylum Actinomycetota; class Actinomycetes; order Kitasatosporales; family Streptomycetaceae; genus Streptomyces; species Streptomyces sp. NPDC001985. The sequence goes on along the minus strand of NZ_JBEOYB010000060.1, from coordinate 2,778 downwards.
AAGGACCTCACCGTCTCGGTGACCCTCGCCGGAGAGTTCGACGAGGCCCACTACTCCGGCTCCAACTCCGGGCTGCTGCCCACCGACACCACCAAGAACACCGTGTACGCCTTCGCCAAGGAGCGGGGGATAGCCTCCGCGGAGGAGTTCGGGATCGAACTGGCGCGCCACTTCGTCACCTCGCAGCCGGCGGTCCACCGGGCCGGCATCCGGATCGAGGAACACGGCTGGAGCCGCGTCGAGAACTCCCCCGGGGACGGCGGAACGGGGCACTCCTTCGTCCGTACCGGGCGGGAGACCCGGGTCAGCCGGATCGGCTACGACGGCGAGCGGTGGCAGGTGGTCTCCGGGCTCGACGGCCTCACCGTGCTGAACTCCACGGACTCCGAGTTCTCCGGCTATGTGAAGGACAGGTACACCACACTCCAGGAGGCGTACGACCGGATTCTGGCGACCGATGTCCGTGCCCGCTGGCGCTACTCCTGGGCCTCGGACGCCACCCGTGCGCCCGACTGGGACACCTCGTACGGACAGGCGCGCGCGAACCTGCTGCGGGCCTTCGCCGAGACCTACTCGCTCTCCCTCCAGCAGACCCTCTACCGGATGGGGGCGTCCGTCATCGAGGGCGACGGGGAACTGGACGAGATCCGCCTCTCCCTGCCGAACAACCATCACTTCCTGGTGGATCTGGCCCCTTTCGGCCTCACCAACGACCACGAGGTCTACCTCGCCGCCGACCGCCCCCACGGGCTGATCGAGGCCACCGTCCTCAGGGACGGAGCCCCCTCCCTGATCCCGCCCGGCCCGGGCGCGGTCTGACCGTCCGACCGAGGAGAGAGGTCCCGCCATGCCGGGTGCGCGTCGCATCGTCATCGAGAACTGCGCCATCGCGACCGTGGACGCGGAGGACACCGAGCACCGCCGGGGGCATCTCGTCGTCGCGGACCATCTGATCGAGTCCGTCGGCGCGGGGGACGCGCCGGGCGGGCTGGAGAACGTCGTCCGCCGTGTCGACGCGTCCGGGCACCTCGCCACCCCCGGGCTGGTCAACACCCACCACCACTTCTACCAGTGGATCACCCGGGGGCTCGCCACCGACCACCGTCTCTTCGACTGGCTCGTCGCGCTCTATCCGACCTGGGCCCGGATCGACGAGGAGATGGTGGGCGCGGCGGCACGCGGCTCGCTCGCGATGATGGCGCGCGGCGGGGTCACCACCGCCGCGGACCACCACTATGTGTATCCACGGGGCGCCGGGGATCTGTCCGGGGCGATCGTCGGCGCCGCGCGCGAGCTGGGTGTACGCCTCACTCTCGCGCGGGGCTCCATGGACCGGGGCACCTCCCTGGGAGGGCTGCCGCCGGACTTCGCCGTCGAGACGCTCGACGGCGCGCTCGCCGCCACCGAGGAGACCATCGCAGCGCACCACGACCCCTCGCCCGGGTCGATGACCCGGATCGCGGTGGCGCCCTGCTCCCCGTTCTCCGTCTCCACGGAACTGATGCGCCAGGGTGCCGAACTCGCCCGGGGCGCGGGGGTGCGGCTGCACACCCACGGCTCGGAGACCGCGGAGGAGGAGCGGTTCTGCGAGGAGCTGTTCGGGATGGGGCCCACCGACTACTTCGCGTCCACCGGGTGGCTCGGGCCGGATGTCTGGCTCGCCCACTGTGTCCACCTGGGCGACCGGGACATCGCCGCGTACGCCCGTACCGGCACCGGTGTCGCCCACTGCCCCTCATCCAACGCCCGGCTCGGCGCCGGTATCGCCCGGGTCCCCGATCTTCTGCGGGCCGGGGTGCCGGTCGGCCTCGGGGTCGACGGGACCGCCTCCAACGAGTCCGGCGAACTCCACACCGAACTGCGGAACGCCCTGCTCATCAACCGGCTCGGCGCCCACCGGGAGGCCGCGCTGACAGCCCGCCAGGCGCTGCGTCTGGGCACCCACGGCGGCGCCCGGGTGCTCGGCCGCGCGGACCACATTGGCTCCCTGGAGCCCGGGAAACTCGCGGACCTGGTCCTCTGGAGGCTGGACACCCTCGCCCACTCGACCATCGCCGACCCGGTGGCGGCGCTGGTGCTGGGGGCGCCCGCGCCGGTGAGTCTGTCGCTGGTGCACGGCAGGGCGGTGGTGGAGGACGGGCGGCTGACCACCGCCGACGAGGCCACGATCGCGCGGGTCGCCCGCGGGGAGGCGCGCCGCCTGGCCCGTATCGCCGCCGGGGACCCGCCGTAGCCACAACCCCGGCACCCCGCAGCCCGGGCGCGTGCGCCATCGCCCCCACCGAACCGTGAGCGGCACGACCCCGGCCCGCCGGTTGAGCCGTGCGACCCCCGCTTTTCCATGGGTTGAGCGGCACGACCCCGGCCCGCCGGTTGAGCCGTGCGACCCCCGCTTTTTCATGGGTTGAGCCGTGCGACCCCCGCCTCTCCGCGGGTTGAGCCGCACCTCTCCGGTTCCTCCGGAGCGTAGGCCAGGCCCACCCAGGCTCTCCGGCGTGTGAGCCACCCCTCCCAGCCTCTCCGGCGTCTGGGCAGCACCACCTCACCCTCGCAGGTGGGCGAGGTACGAAATCCAGCCTCGCTGGGGGCACCTCCCAGAGGCAGCTCTGGGGGAGTTTGAGGCAGCACCACCCCAGCCCCTCCGGCGTTTGAGCCGCAGCACCCCAGCCCCTCCGGCGATTGAGCAGCACCACCCCAGCCCCTCCGGCGTTTGAGCCGCAGCACCCCAGCCCCTCCGGCGATTGAGCAGCACCACCTCAGCCCCTCCGGCGTTTGAGC
>NZ_JBEOYB010000059.1:0-53812 GCF_040296845.1 Streptomyces sp. NPDC001985 | reverse complement strand
GCCCGGGTCGGGGGCCAGCCCCCGAACCCCCGCGCCTCAAACGCCGGCGAGGCTGAGATGTCCGGCTCCAACCGCCGACAGCGCTGAAAAGCACGGCTCACCGCCCGACAGGGCTGAAAAGCACGGCTCACCGCCGACCGGCTGAAGTGCGGGGCCCCGACCGCCGGACAGGGCTGAAGTGCGCGGCTCACCGCCCGACAGCGCAGAAAAGCACCGCCCCGGCCGCCGACCGGCTGAAGTGCGCGGCCCCAACCGCCGGACAGCGCTGAAATGCGCGGCTCGCGGGCAGGCGCCTCGGCACAGGGCCCGCAGGGGGTGGAGGGTCAGCGGGACTCGGGGCCCAGGAGGTGACGGGCGATGACCATGCGCTGGATCTGGTTGGTGCCCTCCACGATCTGCAGCACCTTGGCCTCGCGCATGAGACGCTCGACAGGGAAGTCCGCCGTGTACCCGTACCCTCCGAGCACCTGAACCGCATCGGTCGTGACACTCATCGCCGCGTCCGTGCAGAACAGCTTCGCCATCGCCGCCTGCCGGCTGAAGGGACGCCCCTCGTCCCGCAGTCGGGCCGCCGCGAGATACAGCGCGCGGCCCGCCTCCACTCGGGTGGCCATGTCCGCCAGGAGAAACCGCAGCCCCTGGAAGTCCCCGATCGGCCTGCCGAACTGGCGCCGCTCGGCGGCGTACCCCAGCGCCTCGTCCAGCGCCGCCTGAGCCACCCCCACGGCGCAGGCGGCGATACCGAGCCGCCCGGAGTCCAGGGCGGAGAGCGCGATGGCGAAGCCCTGCCCCGCCTCCCCGATCCGGCCGCTGTCGGGGACCCGCACCCCGTCGAAGTGGAGCTGCGCGGTGGGCGAGCCCTTCATGCCCATCTTCTTCTCCGGCGCGGCGGCGCTCAGCCCCGCCGCGTCGCCGGGGACCAGGAACGCGGTGATGCCCCGGGCCCCCTCCACCCCCGTGCGGGCGAGCACGGTGCAGAAGTCGGCGACCCCGCCGTGGGTGATCCAGGCCTTGGTCCCGGTGATCACCCAGCCGTCGCCGTCGCGCACCGCCCGGGTGCTCAGCGAGGCCGCGTCGGAGCCGGATGCGGGCTCGGAGAGGCAGTACGCGCCGAGCAGCCCGCCGCCGAGCATGGCGGGCAGCCGGTCGGCCCGCTGCTCCTCGGTGCCGTAGCCGGCCAGGGCGTGGCAGGCGAGGGAGTGGACACTGACGCCGAGCCCCACGGTGAGACGGGCGGCCGCCAGCTCCTCCAGGACCTGGAGATAGACCTCGTACGGCTGGTCCCCGCCGCCGTAGCGGCTGTCGTAGGGGAGACCGAGCAGGCCCGATGAGGACAGCAGGGTGAAGAGTTCCCGGGGGAAGTGCCCGGACTCCTCCTCCTCGGCCGCCCGGGGGGCGACCTCCCGCTGGACGATGTCACGCACCAGGGCGATGAGATCCCTGGACTCCTCCGTGGGCAGCTGACGGTCCACCAACTGCGGAACGCTGTCGGTCATGTCGGCGCTCTCCTCCCTGTCGGGCACTGTGGCTCCGCGCGCCCGGGGTGTGAGCGCGCCGCGCCGCTCTCTGCCGTGCCGATGCCGCGCTTCCGGGTCGCGGAGAGGGCTCGGCGGTGGCTCTGGCTGTGGCGCGTCGAGTATGCCCGATCACAGCGGTTCCGTCACGGGTGCGCAGGTGGGAGGCGGTCAGCGCGCGACCGGCGCCTCCGGGAGAGCCGGGCCGCGCGCCGGCTCGGGGGCGGGCTGGGGGAAGCCGGGCTCGAACTCCTCGATGGTGGCCAGGGCGGCACGCAGCAGCCGGATCAGCAGTGCGCAGACCAGCTCCCGGTCCGGCTCCCGGCGGCCGACCCAGTCGAGGGCGATCTGCTCGACACCGCTGAGCCAGCCGAGGAGCGCGAGCCGGGCGACGGCGGGGATCTCCCGGGTGCCGTAGGCGCCCTCGGCGATGGTGGCGACCAGCTCCTCGCGCACCGCGTTCCGGATGGCCTGGACCTCGGCGTCGAAGCCGACTCCCCCGGTGACGATGGTGCGGAAGGCCGCCTCGTTGTTCCGGGCGTACCGCAGATATCCGTCGACGGTGCGGCGGACCCGCTCGAAGCGCGGCAGTTCGGGCTCTCCGGCGGCGCGTGCCACGAGATCGGCGACCGAGTCCTCGACGATGGCGAGGTAGTAGCCGCGCTTGCTGGTGAAGTAGTAGTAGATCAGCCCTTTGGCGACCCCGGCGTGCCGGGCGATGTCGTCCATGGAGAGCGCGTCGTACGAGGTGTCCGCGAAGAGCTTCCGCCCGGTCGCGATGAGTTCGGCGCGGCGTGCCCGGTACTTCTCGGTCCCGGCACGCCGTTCACTCTTGGTCAATTCAGGCCCTTGCCTCGCGCCTGGACACAGGATGTCCGCAGTATGGCAGAGGGCGTCCGGCGCCCCGGGGGGCGTCAGATCAGCCCGAGGCGGGTGACGAGCATGGCGATGACCACGACCAGGGTCCAGCCCGCGAGGTGCTCGGCCAGGCCGGAGCGGTCGTCGGGGCCTCCGGTGCGGGTACGGGCGGCGGCGGGGGTCGCGGGGGCGGATGCGGCGGAAGCGGATGCGGAGGTCATGGTGGTCTCGCTCGGTCGGGCGGTGGGGCCGGGGCGCCCCGGGTGACCCGGCCACAGTGCCAGCGCTCCCGGCCCCCGGGGTAGGACCTGCGTCACTGCCCCCGGGCCGGCGGCGCCCTCAGTGGATGCCGAGGGAGGCCAGAACCCGGCGCTGGGCGGGCGTGGGGCGCTCGGGCCAGTAGAGGTAGCAGACGCCTCCTGTGCCGGACGCCACTGCCCCGTTTGCTCCGTACCGCTTGGTACGGAGCCAGATGTTCTCCCACGCGCGGCGGCGGTAGACCCGGCGTACCGCTCCGTTGCTGTCGGACGCGGGGTCGTTGGCGATCACATCGCCGGCGGCCGTGAAGCCGACGACGGCCATCAGATGGCCCGCCGTGCCGTATCCGGCGCCGGTCAGCTCCTCCGGGAGGAAGGACTGCGAGGTGATCACCGGGACCCCGGCCGCGATCAGCCGCTCCAGCTCGGTGAGCGAGGAGAGCCGGGTGACGACCGCGTTCATCCGGTGGTGGGAGGCGGCGTAGGCGGCGTTGAAGGGCCAGTTGCCGCAGCCCTCGTACTGGTAATCGAAGGTCTGCCGCGCCGCGTGGCAGACCTGGGGGTCGCCGAAGGCCGGATCGACCCAGGCCAGATCGGCCGCGGTGGGCCGCCGGCCCCAGTATTCGAGGACCATCTGCGAGGAGGCGGGGCTGCACCAGGCCTCGCCGCCGCCGTCGTACTCCGGATAGCGGCCGGTGTGGACGTTCTGGGAGTAGCGGGGTACGTCCAGCTCCCGCGCGGGCCCCGGCGCGGAGGCGGGCACGGTGAACCGGTGCGGGACGGCGGAGGCCATCGCTCCGGCCCGCCGCACGGTGGGGGTGAGCCGGGTGCCGGGTCTGCGGTGGAGGGTGAGCCGCAGCCGGTACGCGACCAGCCGTACCGCGCTCGCCGGGTCGTCCACCGCGAGGGTGTCGGTCCGGACGGAGGAGCGGCCGTCGCTCTGGCCGTCCAGCGAGGCACGGCGGATGTCGGTATCGCCCGCCGCCCAGCGGCCCATCACGAACCACGGTGTCGCGGTGCCGTCCGCGTAGGTGCCGCGCAGTTCCACCTGGAGCCAGGTGCCCGCCGGGGTGTCCGCGTTCCAGGAGGCGATGATCTCGGTCGCGGGGACCCGGGTGCGGTGCTCGGGCGAGGTCCAGGTGGCGTACTCCCAGCTCCCGGTCCGGCCGGTGTGCGGATCGGTGTGGTCGAGGCGGCCGGCGGGGCGCGCGACGACGACCGAGGGGCGGGCGCCCCCGGCCGTCCGCACCCCGTCGGGAGTGCCGGAGCGCCAGTCGGCGGATGTCGTCCAGAAACGGTTCTCCACGGCCGGCGCGCCGGGGCCCCGGCGGGTGGCGGGGGTGGCCGCGGGGACAGCGGGGGCGGCCGGGGCGGTGAGCGCGCCCGCTCCGGCCGCCGCGGCGACGGCGCCCAGCAGGGTTCTGCGCGGAACGCTTCCGTGGGACAGGTCCAAGGGAACCCCCGGTTCGGTGGCGGCGGGACGGCGGGGCGTGCGGAGCCGACGAGGCCACTATCGCCGCTCGGCCCGGCTCCGGCCAGCCGCCGGGATTCCGCTCCCGGGTCCCCGTCCCACCGGGGACGACCTGCCCGTCCCGCCGGGGACGACCGGCCCCTCCCACCGGGACGACCGGCCCCGCCGGGGCGCCGTAGGGTGGCCGGGTGGACGATCTCGACGGCCTGGCCCGGACCCTCGGCGCGCTGCCGCCCTCCTGCGGCCCGGTGCGGCTGATCGCGGTCGACGGGCACGCCGGCTCGGGCAAGAGCACCTTCGCCGCCCGGCTGGCCGGCGCCCTGGAGCACACCGGCGGCGCCCCCGTCCCCGTACTCCACCTGGACGACCTCGCCAGCCATGAGGAGCTGTTCGGCTGGACCGGCCGGATGCTCTCCCAGGTGATCGGGCCGCTCACCCGGGGCGTGAGTGCCGAGTACACGCCGTACGACTGGACCGCGCGCCGGTTCACCCCACCGCGCGCCCTCCCCGCCGCCCCGGCCGTCCTGGTCGAGGGGGTGGGCGCGGGGCGCCGCGCGCTGCGCCCCCACCTCGCCGCGCTGCTCTGGATGGAGCGGGGCGCCGAGGACTCCTGGCGGCGGGGGCGGCGGCGGGACGGCGACGGGCTGACCGCCTTCTGGGACGGCTGGACGGCTGCGGAGTCCCGCCACTTCGCGGCCGACCCCTCGCGGCCCTTCGCGGACGCCCTGATCAGGGAGTGCCCCGGGGGTTACGAGACGCTCCCCGGCCCTCGAACAAACGCACCCGAGAACCAGATCATCACACTGGGTCACCGCACTCCCCCGCCCTACTGACCAGTCGGAAATCCGCCCCAAGAGGGCCCGAACTCTGCTTGACCGACGGGGCGCAGAGGTCTTACGTTCTCAATGTGCGGCTTTACCGCTGCCCACAGACGCGAAGCCCCCGGTTGTTCCCCCGTGACCGGGGGCTTCGTTCTGCCCGCCGCCCCACCGCCGCCCGCCCGCCTCCCTAACCCTCGGTCACCGCGATCCGTATCACCCCACGGCGCCCTTAAGCTCGGCGTCCCTGCGCAGGTACGATGCTTTTCGGTGGGGTCAAATCCCGTCCACGGAACGGTGGTTCGGTGCCTTGCCTGCCGTCTCCCGCCCCCGTCGGCGGGGCCCGGGGGCGAGTCTCCGGACATGGCGCAGGTGCACTTTGTGGGGGACCTGATGAATATCGGCACGCAGGGCGCACCGGCCCCGGCCGACCTCGCCTGGGTGCGCGGCGTGGACGCCTACACCATGGGGGCCTATCCGCAGGCGGAGGAGGAGTTCCGCACCGCCGTACGGCTCGATCCCGGGATGGCCGACGGCTGGCTGGGGCTGCACGCCCTGCGCGTCGACACCACCAACGCGCTGCTGCGGATGTACCGCGCCCGGGACCGCTTCGGGGAGCAGCGCTCGCGCCACCGCCGCACCCTCAACTCCTGGTACTGGCTGGGCTGGTGGGTCCAGCCGGTGCTGGAGAGCGAGCGGGATCTGCTGCTCGCCCACGCCTCCCACTGGCTCGACGGCCGGCACGTGCCCGAGCTGGACCGGGCGCTGGCCGCCCTGCCGCCCGTGGACACCGATCCCCAGGTGCGCTTTCTGCACGCCTGCCGCGCCTATCTGGTCAAGGACTGGGAGCAGCTCGTCCGGCACACCGAGCCGCTGGTCAACGATCCGCTGCTGGGCATCGAGGCCGGGCTCTTCGGCGGAATGGCCCGGGTGCGCCTGGAGATGTACGGACAGGCCGAGCCGCTGCTCTCGGCGGCGCTGATGCGCTGCCGCAGCGAGCAGCCCCAGCGCAAGGAGCTGCGCTACTGGCTGGCGCGGGCGCACGAGGGCACCGGCCGCAGCGCGGCGGCGCTGCCGCTGTACCGGGCGGTGCACCGGATCGACCCGGCGTTCATGGACACCTCCGCCCGGCTGACGGCGATCGCCGACTACGACGGCCTGGAGGGGTACGACAACACGACCGGGCTCGCGGTCTCGCTGGCCGGCTTCGGCCAGGAGCCCCTTCAGGAGCGCGGGGAGTCCACGGACGGTGAGGGCGGTGCGGCGGCGGACCAGCGGCCCGGCTCCGACCCGGGGACGCAACTGCCCGGCTCGGTGCCCTCCGTACCCCTGCCCGAGGTGATCCGGCGGCGGGCGCAGGACCCGGCCGACGCTCCCCCGGCCCTGGTCCCCTCGGGCCCCACCGATCCGGCGCTGCTCGCCGAGGCCCTGGCCGAGCTGGAGCGCATGGTGGGGCTCGATCCGGTGAAACGGCAGGTCAAGGCGCTCTCCGCACAGCTGGAGATGGCCAGGCTGCGCGCCGGTCAGGGGATGCCGGTGCAGCCGCCGAAGCGGCATTTCCTCTTCTCGGGCCCTCCGGGCACCGGGAAGACCACCGTCGCCCGGATTCTCGGCCGGGTCTTCTACGCGCTGGGGCTGCTCGGCGGCGACCATCTGGTGGAGGCGCAGCGCTCGGACATGGTGGGCGAGTTCCTCGGACAGACGGCGGTGAAGGCCAATGAGCTGATCGACTCCGCGCTCGGCGGGGTGCTCTTCGTCGACGAGGCGTACAGCCTGGCCAACTCCGGCTACTCGAAGGGCGACGCCTACGGCGACGAGGCCCTCCAGGTGCTGCTGAAGCGCGCCGAGGACAACCGGGACCATCTGGTGGTCATCCTGGCGGGCCACCCGGAGGGCATGGACCGGCTGCTCGCCGCCAACCCCGGGCTCGCCTCCCGCTTCACCACCCGGATCGACTTCCCCTCGTACCGCCCGCTGGAGCTGACCGCGATCGGCCAGGTGCTGGCCGCGGAGAACGGCGATGTGTGGGACGAGGAGGCCGTGGACGAGCTGCGCTCGGTCAGCGGCCATGTGGTGGACCAGAGCTGGATCGACGAACTCGGCAACGGGCGCTTTCTGCGGACGCTGTACGAGAAGAGCTGTGCCTACCGTGATCTGCGGCTGTCGGGCTATCCGGGCACACCCACCCGGGACGATCTCTCGACGCTGCGGCTGCCGGATCTGATGCAGGCGTACGGGGAGGTCCTGTCGGGCCGCGGTCCCCGTGGCCGCGGCCCTCAGGAGCCCTCGCCGGGGTGACACCGGACCGGGCGGGCGGCTCGGGCCGCCGCGGCCCGGCGAGGGCTCAGCTCACCAGGGCGATGTCCCCGGTGGTGCGGACCGGCGGCGGGGAGCCGGCGGCCGGGGCGGGCGGGGGTTCGCGGACCTCGCCGACCAGGGTCCGCAGCACATCCTCCAGGGCGACCAGACCGAGGATCTCCCCGGAGGCCCCGGCGACCTGTGCGAGATGGGCCGCCGCCCGGCGCATCACCGTGAGCGCGTCGTCCAGCGGCAGTTCCCGGCCGAGGGTCGCCATGGGCCGCCATATCCGCTGGGGCACGGCCCGCTCCGGCTCCTCCAGATCGAGGACGTCCTTGACGTGGAGGTAGCCCAGATACGGCCCGTCGCCCTCGCCCCGTACCGGAAAGCGGGAGTAGCCGGTGCGCACCGTCAGCTCCTCGATCTGGCGGGGGGTGACGGACGGGCCGACGGTCACCAGCGCGGAGCGGGCGATCAGCACCTCGGTCACCGGGCGGCTGCCGAGCTCCAGCGCGTCGGCCAGCCGCTCCTGCTCGGCCGGGTCCAGCAGCCCCGCCTGGCCGGAGTCCTCGACCAGCCGTCCGAGCTGGGCGCTGGTGAAGACCGCAGGCACCTCGTCCCGCGGCTCGACCCCGAAACCGCGCAGCACCGCACCGGCGCAGGCGCCCAGGCCCGCCGTCACCGGACGGCAGAGCCGGGCGAAGGCGACGAGGCCGGGGCTGAGCCAGAGCGCGGTCCGCTCGGGGGCGGCCATGGCGAGGTTCTTGGGCACCATCTCGCCGATGACGAGGTGGAGACAGACGACGGCCGCCAGGGCGATGGCGTACCCCAGCGGGTGCACCAGCCCCTCCGGCACCCGGGCGGCGTGGAAGAGCGGTTCGAGGAGCCGGGCGACGGTGGGCTCGGCGACCGCGCCCAGCGTCAGTGAGCAGACGGTGATGCCGAACTGGGCCGCCGCCATCATCCGCGGCAGATGCTCCAGTCCGTACAGCACCCGGCGGGCCCGGGCACAGCCGCCGGCGGCGAGGGGTTCGATCTGGCTGCGGCGCACCGAGACCAGGGCGAACTCGGCGCCGACGAAGAAGCCGTTGGCGAGCACCAGCACCACGGCGAGCAGCAGGGGGAGCAGACTCACCGGCCCGCCTCCGGACTGGGGCCGGCCTGCGGTGCGCCGGTGCGGACCAGGCGTACCCGCTCGGCGCGGTAGCGGTCGACCCGGCGCACCGACAGCCGCCAGCCGGGCAGTTCGGCCCGGTCGCCGGGGGCGGGGATGCGCCCCAGCAGATCGGCGACGAGACCGGCCACCGTCTCGTACGGTCCGTCGGGCACATCGAGACCTGTCCGGCGCAGATCGAGGACCCGGCAGCCGCCGTCGGCCTCCCAGGCGGGGCGGCCGTCCTCGGGTGCCACGGGGGTGATGCCGGGCCCGGCGCCCCGGGCCGTGTCGTGTTCGTCGCGGACCTCGCCGACGAGTTCCTCGACGATGTCCTCCAGGGTGACCACTCCGGCCGTACCGCCGTACTCGTCGACGACCACGGCGAGCGGCTGCTCACCCCGGAGCCGGTCCAGCAGCCGCTGTACGGGCAGGGTGCGGGGCACCAGCAGCGGTGGCGCGGCGACCGAGCCCACGGAGGTGCGTATCCGCCTCCCGGCGGGGACCGCGAGGGCCGCCTTGAGGTGGACGGTGCCGATGATGTCGTCGATGCTCTCGCGGTAGACCGGGAAACGGGAGAGGCCCGTGGCGCGGGTGAGGTTGAGGACATCGGCGGCGGTGGCGTCGCTGTGCAGGGCGACCGTCTTCACCCGGGGGGTCATCACATGGTGGGCGGTGAGTCCGCCGAGGGCGAGCGTGCGGACGAAGAGATCCGCCGTGTCCTGCTCCAGCGCGCCCGCGCGGGCGGAGTGCCGGGCGAGTGAGACCAGTTCGCCGGGGGTACGGGCGGAGGCCAGCTCCTCGGCGGGCTCGACGCCGAGGAGGCGGACGACCCGGTTGGCGAGGGCGTTGAGCCGGGCGATGAGGGGGCGGAAGAGCGCGGAGAAGAGCAGCTGCGGCCCGGCGGTGAACCGGGCCACCTGGAGCGGCCGGGAAACCGCCCAGTTCTTCGGGACCAGTTCGCCGACGACCATCTGCACGGCGGAGGCGAAAAGTATCCCGATGACCACGGCGACCGAGGGGACGGCCGCCGCCGGCAGCCCGGTCGCGGCCAGCGGCCCGCCGAGCAGCCGGGCCAGCGCGGGCTGCGCCAGCATGCCGACGACGAGCGAGGTGAGGGTGATGCCGAGCTGGGTGCCGGAGAGCTGGAAGGACAGCTCCCGCAGCGCGGTGACGACCCGGCGGGCGCGGCGGTCGCCGTCGGCGGCGGCCCGTTCGGCGTCGGGCCGCTCCACGGTGACGAGGCCGAACTCGGCCGCCACGAAGAAGCCGTTGGCGAGGATCAGGAAGAAGGCCGCGGTGAGCAGCGACAGGGGGGCGATCATGCCGCCGCCTCCCGGGAGGGGGCGGCGCGGGTACTACCGGACGGTCCGTCCATTGCCGGAGAGGGTCACTCCTCGGATCGCTGGAGCCCCGTGACGGCCGCCGGCGGGCCCGCCGCGGAGGGCGCGGCCCGGCCGGCGCGGCGGACGGGACGGGGCGCGCTGGGCGCCGCCGTCACCAGAGTAGAGGCGCCCGCCCCCGCCGGGGCGGGCGAAGCGCCGGGCGGAGCGGCGGCTCAGCGGGGGACGGTGCCGTGGGACTCGGCGAGCGCGCGCAGGGCGCGGGCGTCGCTGATGGCTTGCTCCCGGGCGATTCCGGGCTGGATGCCGAGGACCGGCAGGCTGGTCCCGTCGCTCAGGTCGAGGAAGACCCAGGGATCACCCGGACGGAGGTTCACCTTGACGATCTCCGCCCACTCCAGGTGGCGTACGCGCGTGATGTTGACGACCGTCACACCGGTGGCGTCGGCGACCACCTTGGGCCTGCTGAGCAGGGCCAGCACACCGAGGAAGAGGAAGGCGGTGAAGACGAAGCTGATCCGCTCCCCCGGGTTGAGCCGCTCCAGGGTCAGCCCCACGAAGGCGATCACGGAGAACATCACCGTGCCGACGCTCAGCAGGACGACACGGGTGCGGGTGGGCCGGAAGGTGACCGGGAGCTGCTGCTCCGGGGCGGCGGCGGGGCTGGTCATGGTCTCGGTGGTTCCTCAGAGCCGGCAGGCGTGGATGGCGGTGGTGAGAATGGCCCGCGCGCCCAGCTCGTACAGATCGTCCATGATCCGCTGGGCTTCCTTGGCGGCGACCATGGAGCGGACGGCGACCCAGCCCTCGTGGTGCAGCGGGGAGATGGTCGGCGACTCCAGGCCGGGAGTGAGGGCGACGGCCTGCTCCAGGTGCTCCACCCGGCAGTCGTAGTCCATCATCACGTAGGAGCGGGCGACCAGGACGCCCTGGAGCCGGCGGAGGAACTGCTGCACCTTGGGCTCGGCGGGGTCGGCCGGGTCGGCTCCGGTGCGGCGGATGACCACGGCCTCGGAGGTCATGATCGGCTCGCCGATGACCTCCAGGCCCGCGTTGCGCAGCGAGGTCCCGGTCTCGACCACATCCGCGATGATCTGGGCGACGCCCAGCTCGATCGCGGTCTCCACGGCGCCGTCCAGGTGGACGACGGAGGCGTCGATGCCGTTGTCGGCGAGGTGCTTGGCGACAATGCCCTCGTAGGAGGTGGCGACGGTCATGCCGCCGAACTCCCCGACGCCGCCCGCGGTGCCGGGGCGGGTGGCGTAGCGGAAGGTGGAGCGGGCGAAGCCGAGCTGGAGGATCTCCTCGGCACCGGCGCCGGAGTCGAGGAGCAGATCGCGGCCGGTGATGCCGATGTCCAGCCGGCCGGAGCTGACGTAGATCGCGATGTCGCGGGGGCGCAGATAGAAGAACTCGACCTCGTTCACGGGGTCGACCAGGACGAGTTCCTTGGACTCCTTGCGCTGCTGGTAGCCGGCCTCATGGAGCATCGCCATCGCAGGTCCGGACAGTGAACCCTTGTTGGGGACGGCGATGCGCAGCATGAGGTCGGCTTCCTTGCGTCGTGGGTGTGCGGGGCGGGGCAGCGGGCGGTGGTGCTCAGAGGTGGGCGTAGACGTCGTCCAGGGAGATCCCGCGCGCGACCATCATCACCTGGACGTGGTAGAGCAGCTGGGAGATCTCCTCGGCGGCGGCTTCCTTGCCCTCGTACTCGGCGGCCATCCAGACTTCGGCGGCCTCCTCGACGACCTTCTTGCCGATCGCGTGGACGCCCTTGTCCACCAGCTCGGCGGTGCGGGAGGTGGCCGGGTCGCCGGTCTCCGCCTTGAGCTGGAGCTCGGCGAAGAGTTCTTCGAAGGTTTTGTTCGCCATGATGCTCTCAGGGTACGGGGTGCGGGGCTCCGCTCAGCGCCAGGGTTCACTGACCGAGCGGAGGGTGGCGGCGGTCGCGACGGCCGCGGTGACCGCTTCGTGGCCCTTGTCCTCGGTCGACCCCTCGATACCGGCACGGTCCAGTGCCTGCTCCTCGGTGTCGCAGGTCAGCACGCCGAACCCGATGGGGACACCGGTGTCGACGGAGACCTGGACAAGCCCCTGGGTGACGCCCTGGCACACGTACTCGAAGTGCGGGGTGCCGCCGCGGATGACCACGCCGAGGGCGACGATCGCGTCGTAGCCGCGCTCGGCGAGGACCTTGGCGACGACGGGCAGCTCGAAGCTGCCGGGGACCCGCAGCAGGGTGGGTTCGTCGATGCCCAGCTCGCGCAGGGCGCGCAGGGCGCCCTCGACCAGGCCGTCCATGATCTTTTCATGCCACTGGGCCGCGATGACGGCGACTCGGAGGTCGCCGCAGTTGCGTACGGACAGTTCGGGTGCGCCCTTGCCGCTCACACTTCTCCTCGGGGGATCTCTGTTGTCACTGGTTGGCGCAGGCGGACACGGCGGGGGTGTCCAGCCCGGGGAGCTGGTGGCCCATCCGGTCGCGCTTGGTGCGCAGATAGCGGAGGTTGTGCTCGCCCGCCTGGACGGGCATCTGCTCCCGGCCGTGGACGGTGAGGCCGTGGCCGACCAGCGCGGTGATCTTGTCGGGGTTGTTGGTCATCAGCCGCAGGCTCCGCACGCCGAGGTCGGCGAGGATCTGGGCGCCGGCCGCGTAGTCGCGGGAGTCGGCGGGGAGGCCGAGTTCGAGGTTGGCGTCGAGGGTGTCGCGGCCCCGCTCCTGGAGTTCGTACGCGCGCAGCTTGGGGAGCAGGCCGATGCCCCGGCCCTCGTGGCCGCGGAGATAGACGACGACACCGCGGCCGGCCCGGGTGATGTGCTCCATGGCGGCGTGCAGCTGGGGGCCGCAGTCGCAGCGCAGGGACTGGAAGACATCGCCGGTGAGGCACTCGGAGTGGATGCGGACGAGCAGGTCCTCGCCGTCGCCGACGGTTCCGTGGACGAGGGCGACGTGCTCGACGCCGTCGGCGGTGGAGCGGTAGCCGTAGGCGGTGAAGCGGCCGAAGGCGGTCGGCAGGTCGACGGCGGCCTCGCGGCGGACGGTGGGCACCGCCCGGGCGGGGCCTGCGGCGGTGGCGAGACGGTAGGCGACCAGGTCCTCGATGGAGATGATCGTCAGCCCGTGCTTGCGGGCGAAGGGGATCAGCTCGGGCAGCCGCAGCATCACCCCGTCCTCGCCGGCGATCTCGACGATCGCCCCGGCGGGGCGCAGACCCGCGAGCCGGGCCAGGTCGACCGCGGCCTCGGTGTGGCCATTGCGCTCCAGCACTCCGCCGGGCCGGGCGCGGAGCGGGAAGACATGGCCGGGGCGGACGAAGTCGGCGGGTCCGGCGGCCCCGTTCGCCAGCAGCCGCAGGGTGGCGGAGCGGTCGGAGGAGGAGATTCCGGTGGTGACTCCATGGACGGGGGCCGCGTCGACCGAGACGGTGAAGGCGGTCCGCATGGACTCGGTGTTCTCCGCCACCATCTGCGGCAGTTCCAGCCGGTCCAGTTCGCCGCTCTCCATGGGGGCGCAGATCAGGCCCCGGCACTCGCTCATCATGAAGGCGACGACCTCGGGCGTGGCCTTCTCGGCGGCGATGACGAGATCGCCCTCGTTCTCGCGGTCCTCGTCGTCCACGACCACCACGGGCCGGCCGGCGGCGATGTCCCGGATGGCCGCTTCCACGGGGTCGAGGGCGAGGGAGAGGGGCGGCTCGGCCGGGGCGGGAGGCGGCTCGGCCGGGGAGAGGGACCGCTCGGCCGGGGTGCGGGACGGCGAGATCATGCCGGGACTCCTTTCAGAGCCGGGGTACGGGTCCGCAGCCACCAGTCGCGCAGGCCCCACAGGACGAGCGCGAAGTAGATGACATAGACCAGCCCGGAGAAGGCGAGGCCGCTGCTGAAGGCCAGGGGCACGCCGACGATGTCGACCAGCAGCCAGGCGAACCAGAATTCGACCAGGCCGCGGGCCTGGGCGACCATGGCGACCACGGTGCCGACGAAGATGTAGGCGTCGGCCCAGGGGCTCCAGGACAGCGACGGGTAGAGGGTGAAGAGGCCGCCGACCGCCAGGGTGCCGGCGATGGCGCCGCCGGCGAGCAGTCCGCGCTCCTTCCAGGTGGCGAAGCGGACGGCGATGGAGCCGTCCTGGGCGTGCTGCCGGCCCCGGGTCCACTGCCGCCAGCCCCAGACGGCGACCGCGATGACGATGAGCTGCTTGCCCACGCCTCCGCTGAGGTCGGCGGAGGCGTAGGCGGCGACCAGGACGACGCCGGAGAGGAGCTGGGCGGGCCAGGTCCAGATCGAGCGGCGCCAGCCGAGCGCGAGTGCGATCAGACCGATGGTGTTGCCGGTCATGTCGGACCATTTGATGTCCTGTCCGAAGGCCGTGAAGGCCACGGAGTTCAGGGTGGACAGGGCGCTCACAGCGCGGTCTCCCGGGATCGGTCCCCGAGCAGCGACTCGACGTACTTGGCGATGATGTCGACTTCGAGGTTGACGGGGTCGCCGCTCTGCTTGATGCCGAGGGTGGTCAGGGCGAGGGTGGCCGGGATGAGGCTGATGGTGAAGTGGTCGTCCGCGGCGTCGACGACGGTGAGGCTGACTCCGTCGACGGTGATGGAGCCCTTCTCCACCACATAGCGGGAGAGCCCGCCGGGGAGCGAGACCTTGACGGCCTCCCAGTTCTCGGAGGGGGTGCGCGCCAGGATGGTGCCGGTGCCGTCCACGTGCCCCTGGACGATATGGCCGCCGAGGCGCCCGCCGACGGGCGTGGGGCGTTCCAGATTGACCCGGGAGCCGGCGGTGAGGCCGCCGAGGCTGGAGCGGTTGAGGGTCTCGGCCATCACATCGGCGGTGAACTCCCCGCCGCCGGTCTCGACCACCGTGAGACAGACGCCGTTGACGGCGATGGAGTCACCGTGTCGCGCGCCCTCGGTGACCCTGGGGCCGCGCAGCCGGAAGCGGGAGGAGTCGCCGAGGTTCTCGACGGCGGTGACCTCACCCAGTTCTTCGACGATTCCGGTGAACACTCAGCTCTCCTTCGGGGTGGTGGCGGGCACGGCGGTGATCCGCAGATCGGGGCCGATGCGCAGGGTCTCGGTCGTCTGGAGCCGCAACGCCTCGCCGATGGCGGAGATTCCGGCGTCGGCGAGAGCGGCGGGTCCGGCGCCGAGGAGCACGGGGGCGATGTAGCCGACGACCTTGTCGACGGCGCCCGCCGCGACGAAGGCCCCGGCGAGGGTGGGGCCGCCTTCGAGGAGTACGGAGCGGATGCCCCGGCGGTGCAGCTCGTCGAGCAGGCCGTGGACGGCCAGGCCCCGGTCACCGGCCGGGAGCCGCGCGATGTCGACACCGGGGAGATGGCCGGTGTCGGCGCCCTCGCCCACGGCTATCAGGGTCGGGGCGGCGTCGTCGAGGACCCGGGCGGTGGGCCGGATCGTGGCGTGGGTGTCGAGAACGACCCGCAGGGGCTGGACGGCGCCCTCGACGCCCCGGACCGCGAGGTGCGGGTCGTCGGCGCGCAGGGTCCCGGAGCCGACCAGGACCGCGTCGGCCTCGGCGCGCAGCCGGTGGACATCGGCGCGGGCCTCGGCCGAGGTGATCCAGCGGCTGGAGCCGTCCCGGGCGGCGATCCGGCCGTCGAGACTGGCGGCGTACTTCCAGAGCACATGGGGACGGCGCAGCCGTACGGAGGTGAGCCAGGCGGCGTTGCCCGCTTCCGCCTCCTCGGCGAGCAGCCCGGACTCCACCCGGAGCCCGGCCGCGCGCAGGGTCGCCGCGCCGCCGGTGGCCCGGGGGTCGGGGTCGCCGACGGCGTAGACGACACGGCTGACGCCGGCGTCGATCAGCGCCTGGGCACAGGGGCCGGTGCGGCCCGTGTGGTTACAGGGTTCGAGGGTGACGTACGCGGTGCCGCCCCGGGCCCGTTCGCCGGCGGCGCGCAGGGCGTGGACCTCGGCGTGGGGTCCGCCCGCGCGCTGGTGGTAGCCGGTGCCGGCGGTCTCTCCGGAGGCGTCGGCGATGACGCATCCCACGACCGGGTTGGGGCGGGTGAAGCCGAGTCCGCGGGCCGCGAGCGCGATGGCGCGGCGCATGGCGGTGGTGTCGGCAGCGGTGGCCACCGGGTCCTCCTGCCTCGTCGGGCGCGGACTCCGGGGTCTGTCGATGACGACAGAGAGCGGGTCGCCCGGTACACGGCTGTGCCGGACCGCCGGACGCACCGATCGCCGCACGGGCGATCAGCCGCCGTCTGCGGTCGGCATGCCGGAGATCGGCCGCCCGCCGCGCACTGCCTCCCATCCGGACTTTAACCGTCGGTCCAGGAATTTCACCTGGTCAACCGGCCGCTGGCTGCGGACGGGTCGCGGACTGTAACCGCCGGTTCGGAATTGCACCGACCCCGGAGTGCGCTGCTGCTGATACAGGGCCAGTGTGCCATGCGGGGCAAGGGCCCAGACAGACGGATCATGTGGACTGACTCACAGAAGGTCCGGAACCGGCCGGACCGCTGGCTGGATTTTGATGTATTGACCGTTCTGGTCTAGTCCTTTTACGCTCTGCGGACCTCCGCACGCGCGCGGGGTGACGGACGCCCGGCGGCGGAGTCCCGGCCCTTGCCGCCGTCGGGCTTCCCTCCGCGCGGGCCGCCGCCCCGGCGCCGCGCGCCTTCCGCCCGGCCCGTTCGCACAGCTCGTTCGCACGGCCCGGGCGCGAGGGCCCGGGCGCTCACGCCCCCGGCGCGAAGAGTTCCTCCTGCGCCGTGTCGCGGGCCATGAGCAGCGCGCCCCGCAGGATCGCGGCGCCGCCCAGCTCCCCCGGCCGCACCCGCGTGGGCAGCGGGGTCAGCTCGGCGAGGGCGGACTCGACCCTGGAGGCCAGTTCGGCGCCGCCGGCCAGTCCCACCTCGCCGCCGAGGACCACACAGCCCGGGTCGAGGATCGCGGTGAGCGCCGCGGCGCCCAAGGAGAGCCGTGCGGCGAGGGCGTCCAGGAACTCCTCCGCGCCGGCCGCGACCGCCTCGGCCACGATCGCCGCCGCCGGGGGGCGGTGGGTCTCGGGGGGAACGGGGGGCTTGAGTCCGTACTCCTCCGCGAGGGCGCAGATCGCCCGCGAACCCGTCAGGGAGTGGAAGCCGCCGCCGCAGTCGGAGGCGGAGGGGAGCCCGCCCGTGCCCGGCACGGGGAGGAAGCCGATCTCGCCCGCGCCGCCCGACGCGCCCCTGCGCAGCCGGCCGTCGAGGAAGAGCGCGGCGCCGACACCGCCGCCGAGCCAGAGGAAGGCGAAGGTGTCGCGGTCGCGGGCGGCGCCCGTGCTCTGCTCGGCGACGGCGGCCAGGTTGGTCTCGTTCTCCAGGACGATCCGGGCGGACAGGCGCTCCTGGAGCGCGGCCACCAGGCTCCGGTGCCAGGCGGGCAGGCCCGTCGCGTCCCGGAGTTCGCCGGTGACCGGGTCGATCAGGCCCGGGACGCCGATGCCGACGCTGTGCAGCCGGGCCGCGCCCGCCTCGCGCACGGTCCGCTCCAGCAGGGAGGCGGTCAGCTCCACCGCGGGCTCGGGGTCGCTGTCCCGGGCGATGGGGAGGGCGGCCTCGGCGAGGGTGGCGCCGAGCAGATCGGCGACGACCAGGGAGACCCCCTCGGTCCGCACGTCGAGGGCCGCCAGATGGGCCCGGTCGGCGACGATCCCGTACACCCGGGCGTTGGGGCCGCGGCGGCGGGCACCCGCCTCCCCGACGACACGGATCAGCCCCGACTCCTGGAGCCGCTCCACCAGATCGGCGACAGTGGGCCGGGAGAGCCCGGTCAGGGTCTTCAGCTGTCCGGCCGTCAGCGGACCCTCGCGCTGGAGCAGTTCGAGCGCGGTCCGATCGTTGATGACCCGGGCGGTGCTCGGGGATGCGGGCATGCGGGAATCCTTTCAGATCGGGTCCCCGGCTGTAACCATTATCCATCAGGAAGGGTTCCTGATAGTTTACGGCCACCAAACGAGAGGGAGGGGCGCCGCCATGGCGTACGAGGCCGCCTACGGGCAGCAGCGATTGAAACAGGCCCGGTTCGCCGTGGCCACGGTCTTCTGTGTGCACGGCGCGGTGACCGGGAACTTCGCCACCCGGATTCCCTGGATTCAGGACCACGCCGGGGTCAGCGCGGGGCAGCTCGGGCTGGCGCTGGCCTTCCCCGCGATCGGGGCCTCGCTGTCGATGCCCCTCGCGGGAATGGTCAGCCACCGCTTCGGCGCGCGGAACGCCCTGCGGGGGCTGCTGGCGCTGTGGACCCTGGCGCTGGTGCTGCCGGCCCTCGCGCCCGATCTGCTCGCCCTGTGCGCGGCGCTCTTCGTGTACGGGGCCACGGCCGGGGTCTCCGATGTCGCGATGAACGCGCTCGGGGTGGAGACGGAGAACCGCCTCGGGCGGTCAATCATGTCGAGCCTGCACGGGATGTGGAGCGTGGGGACGCTGATCGGCTCGGTCGGCGGGACGTTCGCGGCACAGCTGGACGTCGACGCCCGGGTGCACCACGCGCTGGCGGCGGGGGTGCTGACGGTGCTGGGGCTCCTGGCCTGCCGGCGCGTACTGGACCTGCGCAGCAGCCCGGACGAGGAGGCGCCGCCGAGGTTCGCGCTGCCGCCGAGGTCCGCTGTGGTGATCGGGGCGATCGGGTTCTGCGCGGTGTTCGCGGAGGGGGCGAGTCTGGACTGGTCGGCGGTGTATCTGCGGGACGAGCTGGGTACGTCGGCGGGGCTGGCGGCGGCGTCGACCACGGCGTTCGCGCTGACGATGGCGGTGGCGAGGCTGGTGGGGGACCGGGTGGTGGACCGGTTCGGCCCGGTGCGGACCGTCCGCTGGGGCGGGGTGCTCGCCACGGCGGGCGGGGTGATGGTGGTACTGGCACCGCATCCGGCGTTGGCGCTGGCCGGGTTCGGGTTCATCGGGCTCGGGGTGGCGGTGGTGGTGCCGCTGGCGTTCGCGGCGGCGGCGCGGAGCGGGCCGAGGCCGGCGCAGGCGATCGCGGGGGTGGCGACGATCACGTACACCTCGGGGTTGATCGCGCCGAGCGCGATCGGGGCGGTGGCGGACGCGACGAGTCTGGTGGTGTCGTTCGGTCTGGTGACACTGCTCGCCTTCGGCCTGTTCCTCGCCGCGAACGTGCTCCGCGCGGCCCGCACGACCGCGCCGGCCGCGCCGGAGAAGACCCCTCTCGGGTAGCTCGGGGGGGGCCGCGCCGGGGCCCCAGGGCCGAGGCTCCCGGGGCGGGGGGTCCGTCCTCAATCGCCGGACCGGCTGGAAACGCACGGGCCCGGGCACCCGGGGTGCGGCGTCCGTCCCCAAACCCCGAACCGGCTCGAAACACACGGGCCCGGGCACCCGGAGTGCAGCGTCCGTCCCCAAACCCCGAACCGGCTCGAAACACACGGGCCCGGGCACCCGGAGTGCAGCGTCCGCCCCCAAACCCCGGACCCGCTCGAAACACACGGGCCCGGGCCCCCGGGGTGCGGCGTCCGCCCCCAAACGCCGGACCGGCTGTTCACTCGGCCCCACCGACGGATACGGCACACCTCCCGGCCCCGCCTGCACATGAGGCCCGACACCCAGCCCCGCCCACGACCCGAGCAACCCCAGCCCCTCCGGCGATTGAGGAGCGGGGGCTCGGGGGCAGGCCCCCGACCAAGGCCCGCACCACGCGGGCCCCCTGCCGCACCGCGTCCGTCCCCGAACCCCGGACAGGCTGGAGCTGCCCGGCCCCTCGTCGAGTGCGGGCCCGAGAGCCCGGGGCCCGGGGCCCGGGAGGTCAGCCGGCGATGGAGGAGAGTTGTTCCGCCGCCGGGCGGAGAAGCCAGAGGTCACCCGTGGGAGGCGGCTCCAGATGCGGCAGGGCCGCCCGGGCGCGGGCATCGCCCGCGTCCGCCGCCGCCCGGATCACATCCCCCGCCGCGTACCTGCGGAACTCCAGCTCCGGATGCCCCCACACCCCCTCCCCCGTCGCCGCCGGCAGCACATACCGCACCGCCCCGAACAGACTCTCCCCCTCCGCCCCCCGATACCCCCACAGATCAACCCCCACCCGCTCCCCGATCTCCGCCAGCCGCGCGAACGCCACCAGCGAGAAGACCGAGTAGTGCCAACTGCGCGTCCTGCTCAGCTCCAGCGGCTGCCTCCCGTCCGCCGCGATCTGCGGATCGATCCGCTTGGCCCCCGCCTCCCGGACGATCCGCCGCGCCAGCGCCCGCTCCCCGGTGGCCGCCGCGAGCGCCGCCACCTGCATGTCGTGGAAGGTGCCGTGGTTGTTCCCCGCCGCCGCCTCCTCCTTGCCGAACCCGCTGGTGAGCAGCCAGTCCAGGAAGGCCGTGTTCCAGGCCCGCATCCCCCTCCGGTCGGCGGCGCGCCAGCCGGGCGCCCCGGTGTCGAGGATCGCGAGGGTGTCCAGCACGCTGGTGTACATCTGCGAGAAGTCGATGATGCCGATCGCGCGGCCCTCGTGCCTGCACGGGATGAACTGCCCGTGGTTGAGGTGCGGGTTCATCCGGGTCGCCGGGGTGACGAACCAGGTGCGCAGGATCAGCGCCGCGTGCTCCGCGTACCGCCGCTCCCCGGTGTAGTACCAGGCGAGCCCGAGTGTCGTGGAGGCGCCGACCACCTTCCCGATGTCGGGCCGGTCGGTACCGGTGTCGACCTCGGGGTTGCGTTCGCCGTCGCGCTGGACATAGGGGCAGCCCCAGGGGTTCTCGGGGGTCCCCGGCCTGGTGGGCCACCAGTAGGGCGCCTGGCTGAGGTAGTCGTGCGGGTCGCCGCTCGGCGCGGGCCGGGGTTTGTCCACCACGGTCCAGGGCCCCTGGCCCAGCCAGCGGTCGGCCTGGGCGACCAGGTGCCGGGCCGCCGTGCGCAGGGCGGGGTCCCCCCGGTCGAGCCGTTTCTTCGCCCGGACCAGCCGGTCCCCGTCGATCACCACCGTCTGCGGCGCTCGCCCGGGGGACGACGCGGACGCGGACGGCAGCAGCGGACCCGCGCAGAGGGCGAGCGCGGTGAGCACAACTCCCCACCGCCGTAAGGCGCTTCCGGCCATCGAACCCTCCTGTCAGAGATGTGAACGAGATTCATGTACCGGACCGTGCGAGCGTAGGCCCGCCGGTGGAGGGTGACAATCCCGCGCGCGCGATTCACGGATGGAACCCCTGGCCGAAACTCGCACTACCATTGCGCCGATCGTCGAACACCCCCGAAGGACCTAAGGAGCGGCCCGTGAACCTCGGCGTGCGCTGGACCCTGCACGGCGACGGACGGACACCCGCTCCGGGCGCCGTCGTACGCCCCGACGAGCGGCTCTCCTGGCCCAGGACCGCCGGCCTCGGCGCCCAGCACGTGGTCGCCATGTTCGGGGCGTCCTTCGTCGCCCCGGTCCTCATGGGCCTGGACCCCAACCTCGCGATCATGATGTCCGGCGTCGCGACCATGATCTTCCTGCTCGCCACCCGGGGCCGGGTCCCCAGCTATCTGGGCTGCTCGCTCTCCTTCGTCGGCGTCGCCGAGATCATCCGGGCGGGCGGCGGCACCAGCGCCACCGTCACCGGCGCGGTCTTCGTCGTCGGCGGCGCGCTCTTCCTCTCCGGTCTGGCCGTGCGGAAGTTCGGCGCGCGGATCATCCACGCCGCGATGCCGCCGGTCGTGACCGGTGCGGTGGTCATGCTCATCGGCTTCAACCTGGCGCCGGTCACCGCCGCCACCTACTGGCCGCAGGACCAGTGGACGGCCCTTCTGGTGATGCTCTTCACCGGTCTGGCCGTGGTCTGTCTGCGCGGCTTCTTCTCCCGGATCGCGATCTTCCTCGGGCTGATCTTCGGCTATGTGCTCTCCTGGGTCCTGGACCGGGTCTTCGGCAAGATCCACTCACCGGTCGGCGGCGGCGAGGCCACCGACCACTGGCGGCTGGACTTCTCCGCCGTCGGCAGGGCCGACTGGATCGGGCTCCCCTCCTTCCACGGCCCCAGCTTCGAGTGGTCGGCGATCCTGGTCGCGCTCCCCGTGGTCATCGCGCTGATCGCGGAGAACGCCGGTCATGTCAAGGCCGTCGGCGAGATGACCGGCGACCCGCTCGACGACAAGCTCGGCAGCGCCATCGCCGCCGACGGCGCCGCGTCGATGCTCTCCACGGCCGTGGGCGGCCCGCCGAACACCACGTACTCCGAGAACATCGGCGTCATGGCCGCCACCCGCGTCTACTCGACCGCCGCCTACTGGGCCGCCGCCTGTTTCGCCCTCCTCTTCGGGCTCTGCCCGAAGTTCGGCGCGGTCGTCGCCGCGATCCCCGGCGGGGTGCTCGGCGGCATCACCGTGATCCTGTACGGGATGATCGGGCTGCTGGGCGCCCAGATCTGGATCAACGCCAAGGTCGATCTGAGCAACCCGCTGAATCTGGTACCGGCCGCCGCGGGCATCATCATCGGGGTCGGCGGGGTCAGTCTGAAGATCACCGACGATTTCACCCTGGGCGGGATCGCGCTGGGCACGATCGTGGTCATCACCGGATACCACGTGCTGCGGGCCTTCGCCCCGGCCCATATGAAGGAGCAGAAGCCGCTCCTGGACGCCGGCACCTCCACGTACGACACGGAGAAGGACGGCGGCGACAGCAAGCCGTAGGAGCTGTCCCCCGTTGTGGGGAAGTCCCGGCCGCCCGGCCCCGGCCCGGCCCGGCGGCTGGGACGCTGCCGTCATGGTCCACACAGAGGGATGCGCGGCGGCCGGGGTGGCGGGGATCGCCGGGCGGATGCGGGAGCTGGACTCCCGCTGGCCCGCCCGGGACGGGGTCGCGGTCTTCAACCGGGTCTATCTCGCGGTGACCGAGGAGATCGGCCGCCGGATCGACGCGGGCGAGTTCCCCGACCCCCGGGCGGCGACGGTGCTGGACGTCCTCTTCGCGGGCCGGTATCTCGCCGCCGTCGCGGCGGTGGACACGGGCGCGCGGCCCCCCGCCTGCTGGCGCCCGCTGTTCCAGTACCGGCACCACCCCGGCATCCGCCCGTTCCAGTTCGCCCTCGCCGGTGTCAACGCCCACATCGGCCACGATCTGGCGCTCGCCGTCGTCGACTCCTGCCGGGCGCTGGAGTGCGCTCCGGCCGATCTGGAGGATGAGTTCGACCGGGTGGGCGACATCCTCGCGCTCCTGGAGGAGCGCGTCCGCGAGGAGCTGATGCCCGGCCCCGATCTGCTGGAGCTGGCCGATCCGCTCACCCATCTGGCGGGTGCCTGGAGCCTGGACCGGGCCCGGGACGCCGCGTGGTCGGCGGCGCGGGTGCTCTGGCGGATCAGGGACCTCGCGCCGCTCGCCGACGAGTTCACCGAGCGGATGGACCTGGGGGTGGGGCTGGTGGGCCGCTGTCTGCTCACCCCCTGGTCCTGACGGCCGGTCTCAGTCCTCGGGAAGCTCCACCGGGGCGATCTCGTCGTAGAGATCGCCGGGACCCGGGTTGCCGGGGTCGGTCGAGCCGCCGAAGTGCGTCATCACGCCCCACACCGCGTTGAGCGCGGTCTGCACGGCGCCCTCCGCCCAGCCGGCCGTCCAGGAGATGTCGTCCCCGGCGAGGAAGATCCCCCGCTTGTCCTCGGGCAGCCGGTCCTGCATGAAGTGGGTGAACAGCCGCCGCTGGTAGCGGTAGTGGCCGGGCAGATTGGCCTTGAACGCGCCCATGAAGTAGGGCTCGTTCTCCCAGGAGACCGTCACCGGGTCGCCGATGATGTGCCGGCGGATGTCCACCTTGGGGTAGATCTCGCCGAGCGACTTCAGCATGACCTCCATCCGCTCGTGCGCCGACAGCGGCAGCCACTTGAGGCTGTCGTCGCACCAGGTGTAGGAGAGGCAGATGACGGCCGGCCGGCCGGGCCCGTTGTCCAGCAGATACGTACCCCGGGTCATCCGGTCGGTCAGGGTCATCGACATGGCGTCACGGCCGGTGGTCTCGTCCCTGTCCAGCCAGAAGGGGCGGTCCACCGGGACGAAGAGCTTGGAGGACTCCATGTAGTGGGTGCGCTCGATCGCCGTCCAGTGGTCGATCGGGAAGAGCGTGTCATCGCAGGCGATCTTGGAGAGCAGCATCCAGGACTGCGCGGTGAAGACGGCGGACCGGTAGGTGCGGATGGAGCCCGACGCGTCCGTGACGGTGATCCCGTTGCCGGCGGTGCGGTTCAGCCGGGTGACGGCGGGCCGGGGCCCGTCGCCGTGGAGCGAGGAGAGCGAGGTGCCCGGCGCCCAGTGGACGATCTTCGCGGGCTCGCGCTCCCAGAGCCGCAGCGGAAGCTGCTGGCTGCCCTCGACGATGCCCCGGTGGTGGTCGTCCGCCTCGGAGTACACCACCCGCAGGATCTCCAGGATCGAGTTCGGGAAGTCGGTGTCCCAGCCGCCGGTGCCGAAGCCGACCTGGCCGAAGATCTCCCGGTGGCGGAAGGAGGCGAAGGACTCGGAGTCGCAGAGGAACCCGTAGAAGGTCTGGTTGTCGAGCTTCTCGACCAGCCGCGCCCAGATCTCCCGGACGCGCGGTACGTCGCGCTCGCGCATGGCGCGGTTCATGTCCGAAAAGTCCGCGCCCTCCTCCAGACAGGCGTTCCAGGCGTCCATCACATCGCGGTAGACCTGGGGCAGATCGTCGATGGTCTCGGCGTAGTGCGTCTCGCCCTTGAGGTCGACCACGGTGGAGGGGGTGCCGGGGGCCAGCGGGTTCGGGAACGGGGTGGTCGTCAGCCCCACCAGGTCGATGTAGTGCTGGAGCGCGGTGGAGGACGGCGGGAAGCGCATCGCGCCCATCTCGGCGGTGAGCCCCGGGTCGCAGCCCTCGAAGCCGACCGTGCGCAGCCGGCCGCCGATCCGGTCCGCCTCGTACACGACCGGCTTGAGCCCCATCTTCATCAGCTCGTACGCGGTGATCAGCCCGGAGAGCCCGCCGCCGATCACCGCGACCTCGGTGCCGTGCTCGGTCGCGGGGATCTGCCCGAGCCCGGCCGGGTGGGCCAGATAGTCGTCGTACGCGTAGGGGAAGTCCGGCCCGAACATGGTGATCGGCGGCTGCGCGTCGGTGTGCTGGACGGCGGTGGGCACCGTGGACGTCATGGGGGCGGGCTCCTTGCGGGGGACTGCGGGGGACTGCTGGGAGGGCTGAGGGAGGGGAAGGGGATCAGGCTCGCGGGGCGTACAGATCCGGGCGGCGGTCGCGGAGATACGGATTGCTCTCGCGCGAGGCGGTGAGGAAGCCCGGGTCCACCTCGCCGAAGGCCAGCTCCTCGCCCCTCCCGGCGCGGGTCCTGGCCAGCCCGTCGGGGCCGGCCAGACAGCTCAGCCCGACGAACTCGAACTCGCCCTCGGGACCGGTCCGGTTGACGTACGCGATGTACATCTGGCTCTCGAAGGCGCGCACCGGGACCAGCGACTCGGCGACGAACTGGAAGGGGTGCATCTGCGCGGTGGGCACCAGCAGCAGATCGGTGCCCGCGAGGGCGTGCGCCCGGACGTTCTCCGGGAACTCCACGTCGTAGCAGATCAGCATCCCGACCCGGACACCGCCCAGCTCGGCCTGGACCACCGGCTGCTCGCCGGGGGTGAACCACTTCCGCTCGAAGCAGCCGAAGAGATGGGTCTTGCGGTAGTTCGCGAGCCGCTCGCCGGCGGGGCCGATGAGCTGTACGGAGTTGAAGACCCGCTCCCCCGCCCGCTCCGGGTAGCCGTAGGCGATGGCCAGCCCGTGACGGGCGGCGATCGCGGCGACGGCCCCGGCGGCGGGGCCGTCGGCGGCCTCGGCCAGCACCGGCACCTGGTCGCCGATCGCATAGCCGGTGAGCGCCATCTCGGGAGTGACCAGCAGCTTCGCGCCCCCGGCCGCGGCCCGGGCGGCGGCGTCGCCGAGCATCCGGAGATTCCCGTCGACCGAGCCCGGTCGGCCGGAGCTCTGGAGCAGGGCGGTGCGCAGCGGCGGCATGGCTGACCTCGGGAGGTGGGTGCGGGCACGGGATCGCGGCGCTGCCGGGGGCCGGTGCCCCGGGCAGCGAAAGACGTTCAAAACGGTACGGTCCGGGCCTGGGCGGCGACAAGACGCGACCGTTGCGCGCCGAGGGGCGATCCGTTGCGCGATCCGATGCCCGATCGGCGATTCATTGCGCGCCGGGGGGCGGGCCGCTCAGGCGGGCGATCCCGAGGAGTAGCGCCGCAGCAGCGGCGAGAGGACCAGCACCGATTTGGTGCGCTCCACGAACGGCTCCCCCGCGATCCGCTCCAGCACCCGTTCGAAGTGGCGCATGTCGGAGGCGAAGACCTGGACGATGGCGTCCGCCTCCCCGGTCACGGTGGAGGCGGACGCCACCTCCGGATAGCGCTCCAGACCGCGTTCGATGGCCTCGGGGGAGGTGTTGCTGCGGCAGTACAGCTCGATGAACCCCTCGGTCTCCCAGCCCAGCGCGGCCGGATCGACACGTACGGTGAAACCGGTGATGGCCCCCACGGCGCGCAGCCGGTCCACCCGCCGCTTCACGGCGGGGGCGGAGAGCCCCACCAGGGCGCCGATGTCGGCGAAGGAGCGGCGGGCGTCCTCCGCGAGGGCGTGGACGATGCGTTCGTCGAGGTCGTTGAGTCGCACTGCGGGTGGATCACTTCTCTGCCGGGACGGGTGGGAGGGCGGCGCGATGCCGTCACCGCAGTAGAACACGCCCGCGCGCGCGATCCGGAACAGCGGGGGCCGGTGCGCTCCCGCGCTCCGCTCCGGCCTCCGCCCGCGCGCCGCGCCCGTCCCGCACCTCCGGCCGCCCGCCGCGCCCGCGTCCTTCCGCAGGGCTCGGACAGCGCTTCGTACGGAATGGTTCACCCCCCTCGTGCGGGTGACCGCTCCCCGGTCCCGGCCGCGCGGGTGGGACCACCAGGCATGCTGGAGGGCGGGGCGCGGGCCGTTCCTGACATTTCTCCGGTTCTGTCGAACGGCGCCGCGGCCCGTCGGCTTTTCCCTGCGCACCCTCCGGAGGCACCGGTGACCTGGCTCGATCCCAGTCCATTTCTGCGCGGGGTGGCCTGGCTTGAGGGGCAGCGCCCGGTGCGGGCGGACCCCGCCGACCGGGGCAGGCTGCCCCGGGACACCTGTGACCGGGCGGCGCTGCCGATCGGGGTGCGGCTGGAGTTCCTGGCCGAGGGCGCGCGGGCGGTCCAGATCCACTACCGTGCCTCGGCCGTCCCCGGCGCGCTCCCCGACTGCTTCGCCCTCTGGGTGCAGGACGGCCCGGTCTCGGAGACCTTCGCCGAGCCGACGGCGGAGGGCGTGGTCACCATCGAGCTGCCGCCCGCTCCTGGCCGGCGCTTCATCATCCATCCGCCGGAGTCGCGCGCGCCGCTCGTGCTGGGGCTGCGCGCCATCGGCGGCTCGCTCACACCCGCGCCGCGCCAGCCGCGCTGGCTGGTCCACGGGGACTCCATCACCGAGGGCTGGTGGTCCACCCGGCCCGCCCACTCCTGGCCCGCGACGGCGGGGCGGCTGCTCGGCCTGGACACGGTGAATCTGGGGTACGCGGGCACGGCCCACGGCGAACTGGCCACCGCCGAACAGCTCGCGGCCCTGCCGGCGGACGCGCTGACCCTGGCTTTCGGCACCAACTGCTGGTCGCAGGTGCCCTGTTCACCGCCGCTGCTGTACGAGACGGTGCGGGCGTTCCTCGCCGTGGTGCGGCAGGGGCACCCGGGCACCCCCCTGCTGGTGGTCTCCCCGGTGCTCCGCCCGGCGGCCGAGCACACCGCGAACCGGCTGGGGGCGACCCTGGCGCAGTTGCGCGCGGCGCTGGAACAGGCCGTCACCGACCGGGCCGCCGGGGACGAGGCACTCGCGCTGCTGCCGGGGCGCGATGTGCTCGGCCCCGGGCAGCTCGCGGACGGTCTCCATCCGGACGACGAGGGTCATGCGGCGCTGGCCCACGCGGTGGCCGGGGCGCTGCGGCTCATTCGACCGCGAGCAGCCCCTCACGCAGCCGTGTCGTGATCCGGGTCAGCAGCCGGGAGACATGCATCTGCGAGACGCCCAGCTCCGCGCCGATCTCCGACTGGGTCAGCTCGTCGCCGAAGCGCATCCGCAGGATCTTGCGGTCCCGCTCGTCCAGCTCCTCGATCAGCGGCTTGAGCGCCTGGACGTTCTCGGCGATCTCCAGATCGGCGTCGGGGGCGCCGAGCCGGTCGGAGAGCGGGGAGGCCGTGTGGTCGGAGGAGTCCTCCATCGGCATGTCGATCGAGCCGGCGGTGTAGCCGTTGCTGGCGACGACGCCCTCGATGACCTCCTGCTCGTCGATCCCGAGGTGCTCGGCCAGCTCACGGGTGGTGGGTGAGCGGTCGAGCCGCTGGGAGAGGTCGTCGGTGGCCTTCGCGAGGTCGATCCGCAGCTCCTGGAGCCTGCGGGGCACATGGACCGCCCAGCTGGTGTCCCGGAAGAACCGCTTGATCTCGCCGACGATGTAGGGCACCGCGAAGGTGGCGAACTCGACCTCGCGGCTCAGCTCGAACCGGTCGATCGCCTTGATCAGGCCGATGGTGCCGACCTGGACGATGTCCTCCATCTGCTCGGCCCGGTTCCGGAACCGGCCGGCCGCGTACTTCACCAGCGCGAGGTTCAGCTCGATGAGCGTGTTCCGCACGTACTGGTGGTCGCGGGTCCCCTCCTCCAGCTCCGCCAGCCGGACGAAGAAGATCCTGGAGATCTCCCGCGCGTCCTTGGGAGCCACCGCCCCGGGGTCGGGCACGTCCGGAAGATGCAGCGCTTCGCCCGGGCCCCGTGTTCCCGGCTGTGTGAGTTCGGTCGCAACCTGGCTCGCCGTGGACACTTAGTCCTCCCCTGCTCCGTGGTCAGTGCAAAGCCGCGCCTACCCCGGGTCATTCCTTCCATGCCAAGAAAAACCATGGGATGGCAAAAAACTTCGGCCCGGCCCCCGAAACCTCCGGGGACCGGGCCTTTTGCCTCGTTTTCCGCGTGCGGAAGGTCAGTTCCAGCTGGCGTGCAGGGGCTGGCCCTCGGCGTATCCGGCGGCGCTCTGGACTCCGACGATGGCCCGCTCGGCGAACTCCTCCAGGGAGCCCGCGCCCGCGTAGGTGCAGGAGGAGCGGACGCCCGCGATGATGGAGTCGACCAGGTCCTCCACTCCGGGGCGGGTGGGGTCGAGGAACATCCGCGAGGTGGAGATGCCCTCCTCGAAGAGCGCCTTGCGGGCCCGGTCGTACGCCGATTCCTCGCTGGTGCGGTTGCGGACGGCGCGTGCGGACGCCATGCCGAAGGACTCCTTGTAGAGCCGTCCGTCGGCGGTCTGCTGAAGGTCGCCGGGCGACTCGTAGGTGCCGGCGAACCAGGAGCCGATCATGACATTGGAGGCTCCGGCGGCCAGCGCCATGGCGACATCCCGGGGGTGCCGGACGCCTCCGTCGGCCCAGACGTGCTTGCCGTACTTCTTCGCCTCGGCGGCGCACTCCAGAACGGCCGAGAACTGCGGCCGGCCGACACCGGTCATCATGCGGGTGGTGCACATGGCGCCGGGGCCCACACCGACCTTGATGATGTCGGCGCCCGCCTCGATCAGATCGCGCACTCCCTCGGCGGCGACGATGTTGCCCGCGACGATCGGGACCCGCGGGTCGAGCCCGCGGACCGCCTTGATCGCGGAGATCATCGACTCCTGGTGGCCGTGGGCGGTGTCCACCACGAGGGTGTCGACACCCGCCTCCAGGAGCTGCTTGGCCTTGCCCGCGACATCGCCGTTGATACCGACGGCGGCGGCGATGCGCAGCCGGCCCGAGGCGTCGACGGCGGGGGTGTAGAGGGTGGCGCGCAGGGCGCCCTTGCGGGTGAGGATGCCGACGAGCCGGCCGTCCCGGTCGACGGCGGGGGCGTACCGGCGGTTGGCGTTGTCGAGCCGGTGGAAGGCCTCGCGCGGGTCTATGTCCGCGTCCAGGATCAGCAGATCCCGGGACATGACCTCGGTCAGCTGGGTGAAGCGGTCCACTCCGGCGAGATCGGCGTCGGTGACGACCCCGACCGGCCGCTGATCGCCGTCGACGACCACACCGGCCTCGTGGGCCCGCTTGGGCAGCAGGGACAGCGCGTCGGCGACGGTCTGGTGCGGGGCGAGCACGATGGGGGTGTCGAGGACCAGATGGCGGCTCTTGACCCAGGAGACGACGTCGGCGACGACCTCGATCGGGATGTCCTGGGGGATGACGACGAGCCCGCCACGGCGGGCGAGGGTCTCGGCCATCCGGCGGCCCGCGATGGCGGTCATATTGGCGACGACCAGCGGAATGGTCGTACCGCTGCCGTCGGGGGAGGAGAGGTCGACGCCCTGCCGGGAACCCACGGCCGAGCGGCGCGGCACCATGAACACGTCGTCATACGTCAGGTCGTACGGCGGCTTCAGGTCATTGAGGAAACGCACGTGCAGAACATCCCAGTCGATCGGAGTTGGCCCCCGGGCAGATGAGCGGGGGAAAACGCACGTACTTCATTCTCCCATGAGGTGGGGCCCGGGTGCTGCGGGAGAAAGCTCCAGGCCGGGACGGCGCGGTCAAGCGATTCCTCCAAAGGGGCGCCGGGGGCACCCGGTGGGGCTCGCGCCCGGGTGCCCGCCCACCGCGGTCATCCCGGAGGGCCCGCGGCGCTGAGGACCGCGGGGTGGTCCAGATGGCGGGCGATCCGCACCAGGTGCTCCCGCTCCACCCTGGCGTCGTCGTCGGTCGCCAGCCGGCCGGGCCCGGCCCGGGGCCGGCGGAGCCGCTGGGTCTCCCCCGCCGCCGCCCGCCGCACGGCGACGAGCAGATCGGCGGCCTCCTGAGCGGCCCGGAGATCGGGGCCGGCGAGCAGGTGCCGGTCCGCCTGGCGGAGGACCGCCTCGGCGGGCGCGGGACAGCGATAGGGGTGCAGGGAGCGCTGGGCGTCGGTGATCTCGATGATGCGGCGGGTGAGCAGGAAACCGGTGCTGCCCAGGGCGAACCTGCCCAGGACCGGGTTGGCCGGGGCGAGCACGTGCCGGGGGTTGTGGTCGCGTACCACCGTCTCCCAGAGCGGGGCGAGCAGCCGGTAGTCCCGGCGGTCGGCCAGCCACTTGCCGATGACGGGGTAGAAGAACCCGATGACGATCAGCACCGCTCCGACGGCGGCGGCCATCGGGCCGACCACATCGCTGAGGACATCGATCCGGTACAGACCCGAGACGGGTCCCGCGATGGCGATGAGCTTGCAGATCCCGTAGCCGGCGCAGACGAGGGTGCCGGCCGCGACACAGCGCAGCCCCCGCCGCAGCCGGGTCTCACCGGGCCCGGTCCGGCGCAGATGGCGGCGGCAGACGGCGGCGATGTAGAGACAGGCGGCGAACCAGGCGGCCTGGTAGAAGAGGAGGAAGGCCAGCAGTGGCGCGTCTCCGGCCTGGTCGGTGTCGAAGGTGGTCGGGGACGATCCTTCGGCGGGACGGCCCACCAGGAAGACCGCGCCGAGCACGGTGGCCACGGTGCCGTAGACGGTGAGCCGGCGGCGGATTCTCCGTACGACGGCGGGGGCGGGCCGCTGGACTCCCGCGCCGCCGGTGCTCCCTCCGCTCGCCGTCCTCCCGGCAGTGTCTCCGGATTGACCGGTATTGCCGGTGTCCTCGGTGGCCTTCCACATCAGCGCCATGGCCTGGGCGAGCCCGCCGTACACGATCACCGACACATAGACGCAGAGCACGGCGAGATTGGGGTGGCCGCTGCCCTCCCCCACCGCGCGGTAGACGGTCGGAGCGGCGAAGAGAAAGGCGGTCGCTCCCCAGAACAGGGCCGCGGTGGTGAGCAGCACCGGCGCCGGGGCGGCGAGCCGCAGCCGCAGCAGCCGGATCAGACACACGGAGTACGCGGCGAAGCTCACCGTCAGATACATGACGTCGTAGACGGCCTCAGACACCCGTGCCCCCGATCTCGAAGGAGGCCGTCAGGGCCGGGTTGGTCTGCCGGGAGAGATCGATGCACTGGAGCAGGACCGTGCCGATGATCTCCGCCTCCAGCTCCGCCCGCTCGTCGTAGGCGTCCCGGCCGAGCACCAGCCGTACGACATCGGGGCTCATGGTGCTGAAGAGGGCCCGGGACACCTCGTCGTCGACCGCGCCCTGGTCGGCGGGCTCGTGGCCCAGGTGCAGATGGATGAGTTCATGGCAGACGACCTGGTACTGGAGGAGCGGGCCGGCGTTGGCGTCGACATAGATGTAGTCGGCCTCATCGGACTGGGCGCAGTAGCCGGAGACCCTCAGCTCCAGCGGTTCGACGACGAGCCTGACCGGCCTCCCCCGCCGGGCGGCGACGGCGTCGATGACCTCCTGGAGCGAGGGGGCGTGCGGCAGATCGAGTTCCGTACGGATGCGCCGCGACCACCGCCATCGCATCCACCACAGCGACAGGGCGCCCAAGTCGTCACCTCCGGGATGTCCATCGGCACCGTACGCGCCGCGGGGAACGCGCCGGGAGGGCTCCGGCGGGGCGCCCCCGGAGCCGTCTCACCACGATGCCTCGTACCGGTCGACGAGCCGCCCGACCACATGGCGGACCCTCCGGTCGGCCATGGCCCGCAGCAGCCGCAGATTGGCCGTGGCCTGGACGACATAGGGATCGTCGTCCCCGAGGAGGAGAAAGTCCTTCGAGTGCCCGAAGCAGGAGGCGACGGCGCTGAGCGGGGCGGCGCTGAAGTAGCCGACGTCGACCTTGAAGTAGTCGGCGTACTTCTGGGCGAGCACGATCGAGGGATTGTTCCGGCCGGACCGGAGATTGCCGACGTGCTGCTTGTTGCTCTTCAGCGCCTCGGCGACCTCGGTCTGGGTGACCCTTTTGCCGGTGGCCGGGGAGAGCCGGGTGCGGAAGAGGCACTCCAGGCGCTGGGCGAAGAGCTGATCGCGCTGCTTCTCGCCGATCTGCGGATCGACCTCCTCCGGAGGCAGGGTGGCGGTGCGCAGACCGTCGACATAGCAGGGGTCGACGCCCGCGCGGTCCGCGACTTCCGTACTGCTCCAGGGGCGTTGCAGAGCCGCGGGCTGAACCACTTCGAAGAGGAGGTTCAGCCGGGCCGCCACCCGCTCGGGCAGTTCCACCGCGCCGGACTGGTCCGTCATGCGCTGGGGCCTCCCGGATAGCGCGTCCACAGGGGACCTGACGGCAGAAATTATGTGCGGGCCGCACCGGACGGTCAAGGCGAGCCGGCCTGCCGGGGGCCGGGGGCCGGGCTCGTCCGGGACAGGGTCGAATACCGGCCCCGGAGGCCCGTATGGCATGGCACGGATACGCAAGTTCCTGCTGTGACAGCTCGCGAGGGGCCGTCGACGCCGTAGGGTAAAGAATTGTTGACCGGAGCCCGGGGAGACCGTCGGACCCCGGTCACCGTGCGGCCGTCCGGCACACGCCGCGAGGTCGAGTACCCAGCGCGCGGGAGGACAGGGAGCCTCCCGGATCACCAGCGTCATGCCTGCGCACGAATGGTTCTCTGCGTTTCGAGGTCACAGATATGAATGTCAACAGAGCAGCCGTCCTCGGTTCGGCTCCCGAGGCCCGTCACATCTCGAACGAGTTCCGCACGGCGGGCGTTCCCGCCGCGAGCTGGATTCTCCCCGGCGGCTGCGGTGGCCGCGAGGCCGCCCGGTTCGCCGAGGTGATCGCCGCTCAGGGCGAGTGGGCCGACCGGCTCGCGCACACCGAGATCACCGTCACCGCGTTCCACGACTCCCGCATCCTGGGGCAGGCCGTCGTCCCGCATGTGCTGCCCCATCTGCCCATCGGATCGGTCTGGCTCCAGTTGGGGCGGACCGCCGAGGAGGAGACGGCGGGCCTGGCCCGGGCGGCGGCCGACCACGAGATCAGCTTCCTCGCCCCCGGCCGCACGGGCGGCTCGTTCCGCCGCGCGGCCCTCCGCGACTGCCTGCTCGCGCTGACGGGGTTCGGGGCGCAGCTCACCCGGCTGCCCCGGCTGTCGGGCACGCCCCGGGCGCTGGCGCCGTGAGCGCGGCGGGAAGGGCGCGCCGCACGGGCTCCTCCTGGGACCCCGGCTGCACGGAGCCGCACACCGTCCGCCGCTGATCCGGCGCCGTCCGCGGGGCCGGGACGACGCCCGGCCCTCCCTCTCCCGCCGGTCGCGCCGCGCGCCGGTCAGTCGTCGGGGTCCGCCCGCTCCAGCGCGGGCCTCGGCCCGGCGGGGACCGACAGCAGATGGTCGGCCGCCGCCGTGTCCGTCACCAGGCTGGTGACCAGACCGGACCGGAGCACGGCCGCGATCGCCTCCGCCTTGCGCTGTCCGCCGGCGATGGCGACGACCTCGGGGATACGGCGCAGGCGGTCGGCCTCCACGGTGATGCAGCGCTCCCCCAGATCACGGCCGACCCGGCGGCCGTCGCGGTCGAAGAGGTGCGCGGACATCTCGGCGGCGACACCGTACGAGGCGTACCGCGCGCGCTCCTCGTCGCTGAGCATGTCGTGGACCGTCGAGATCCCCGGCTCCCAGGAGCCGATGGAGACCGCGGCGACGGTGACCTTGTCGAAGTAGTCGAAGGCGCGGGCGATACCGGTCTGGCTGCGCAGCGCGGCGGCGGTCGCCGCGTCGGGCAGCAGCATCGGCGCGTAGATGGGGTGGGCGTCACCGCCGGAGACCTGGGCCGCGCGTCTGACGGCCTCCACCGATCCGCGCTCGGCGGTCCCCGCGTCGTACACGCCCGTGAGCTGGACGACCGTGCACGGGGGCAGCCGGTCGAGCGCGGCGGCCATGTGAATGGTGGACCGGCCCCAGGCCAGCCCCAGCACCGCGCCCTCGTCGACCAGCTCACCGAGCAGATCGGCGGCCACCTCGCCCAGGTTCTCCGGGTCGGGCGACTCCTCGGCCTCCGCCGGGGACTCCACCACCACGGCGTGCCGCAGCCCGAAGTGGGCCCGCAGCGCGTCGGAGCGCTCGGCGTCCAGTTCGGCGGGGACGCGGATCTCGATCCGTACGAGATCACGCTCCAGCGCCGTCTCCAGGACCCGCGCGACCTTGAAGCGGCTGACGCCGAACTCCTCCGCGATCTGGATCTTGGATTTGCCCTCTAGATAGAAGCGGCGGGCCATGGCCGCCGCCTGCACCAGCTCCGCGGGTCCCATCCGCGCAGCTGACCGGCCCGTCGACACCGCGATCTCCTCACTGCTGTTCACACTCCGGACCCGTAATCCTGTCAGATCCGATGGATGTTGATCAGCCCTGATGGGCCGAGTTCCGTTGCTTGTGGCCGCTTGTCGCCAAGAGGCCCGTGCGTGCGGTGGCCGACCGTGTGCCCGCGCGGCCTCCCGGTGATCTCCGCGACCGGCCCGCCGGCCGCTCCCGGGCGCGCCGGGTCAGTGGCCGCACGCCCAGCCGGCCGTGGCGATGGCGCCCTGGGCGCGGGCGCGCAGCGAGCGGACCGCCTCGGCGGGATCGCTCGCCCCGTACACGGCCGAACCGGCGACGAACACATCCGCGCCGGCCTCGGCGCAGCGTTCGATGGTGGTCTCCGAGACCCCGCCGTCCACCTGGAGCCACAGCTCAAGGCCGTGCTTGGAGATCAGCTCACGGGTGCGGCGGATCTTCGGGAGCATGATGTCGAGAAAGGCCTGACCGCCGAAGCCGGGCTCCACGGTCATGATCAGCAGCATGTCCAGCTCGGGGAGCAGGTCCTCGTAGGGCTCGATCGGCGTGGCCGGCTTGAGGGCCATCGAGGCACGGGCGCCCTTGGCCCGGATCTCCCGCGCGAGCCGCACGGGGGCGGCCGCCGCCTCCACGTGGAAGGTGACGGAACCGGCCCCCGCCTCGACGTACCGGGGTGCCCAGCGATCGGGGTCGTCGATCATCAGATGGCAGTCCAGCGGGGTGTCCGCCGCCCGGCTGAGGGATTCCACGACCGGCACGCCCAGCGTCAGATTGGGCACGAAGTGGTTGTCCATCACATCGACATGGAGCCAGTCGGCACCCTCGACGGCCTTCGCCTCTTCCGCGAGGCGGGAGAAGTCTGCGGAGAGAATGCTGGGGTTGATCTGTACGGCCATGGGGCAAGCCTGCCATGCTCCGGGCCGGTTCCCCGCCCCGGCCGGTGAACCGGTACAGACCAATTCACATACGGAAGCGGTACGACTCCCACCAAAACCCTTATTTCGGGTGGCGGGGTTCGGTGGTTCGGGTGGTTTCGGTGCTTTCCGTGGTTCCGGTGGTTCCGGTGCTGTCCGTGGTTCCGGTGCTGTCCGTGGTTCTGGTGGTTCCGGTGGTTCCGGTGGTTCGGCCGGGGTCCTGGGGCGAGCGGGGGTTCCTGAGCGGGGCCCGCGGTTGAGCGGGGGTTCCTGAGCGGGGGTTCCGCGCCCGGCCCTCGCGGTTCGGCGAGGGCCGGGCGGTTCGGCCGTTCAGCGGGGCCCGCCGTTCAGCCGGTGCGCCTGAGCAGGGCCAGATACATGGCGTCCGTCCCGTGCAGATGCGGCCAGAGCTGGATGTCCGGGCCGTCGCCGAGGGCGGGCACACCGGGCAGCAGCGGCCGGGCGTCCACCCACTCCGCCTCGACCGGGGTGTTGCCGCCGCGCCCGCGCAGGACGTCGTCCACCACGACCCGGGTCTCGGCGAGATGCGGCGAGCAGGTCGCGTACCCCACCACGCCCCCGATCCGCACCGCCGACAGCGCCTCCCGCAACAGGGAGCGCTGGAGCGGCGCGAACCCCTCCAGGTCCTCGGGACGGCGGCGCCAGCGCGCCTCCGGGCGGCGGCGCAGGGCGCCGAGCCCCGAGCAGGGGACGTCCACCAGGACCCGGTCGAAGACGCCCGGCAGCCACGGCGGGCGGGTGCCGTCGGCGGCGATCACCTGGTAGGGGCCGGGGTTGCCGGTCAGCGCCCGCTCGACCAGCCTGGCCCGGTGCGGCTGCTTCTCGGAGGCCAGCAGCGCGGCTCCGCGCCGCGCGGCGAGCGCCCCCAGCAGGGCGGCCTTGCCGCCGGGACCGGCGCAGCCGTCGAGCCAGCGGGTGTCCGGGCCCTCGAGCGGGGCGTTGGCCAGGGCGATGGCGACCAGCTGGCTGCCCTCGTCCTGGACCCCGGCGCGGCCCTCGCGGACCGCCTCCACGGCACCCGGCTCGCCGCCCTCGGTGAGCCGCACCGCGTAGGGCGACCAGCGGCCCGGCAGTCCGGACGCGTCGTCGAGCGAGCCGAGCAGCTCATCGGCGGTGGAGCGGCCGGGGCGGGCGACCAGGGTCACCTCGGGGCGCTCGTTGTCGGCGGCCAGCAGCTCCTCGATGCCCGCACGGCCGCCGCCCAGCGCGTCCCACAGCGCGGAGACCACCCAGCGGGGGTGCGAGTGCACCACCGCGAGATGGTCCTCGGCGTCCTCGTCGTAGGGGGGCGCGACCCGCGCCACCCAGGTGTCGAGATCGTCGCGGGCGATCTTGCGCAGTACGGCGTTGACGAACTTGGCGCGCCCGTCGCCGAGGACCACGCGGGCCAGCTCCACACTGGCCGACACGGCGGCGTGGCTGGGGATACGGGTGCCGAGCAGCTGGTGCGCGCCCAGCGAGAGCACATCGAGCACCGGCGGGTCGACCTCGCGCAGCGGCCGGTCGATGCAGGTGGCGACGATCGCGTCATAGGTGCCCTGGCGGCGCAGGGTGCCGTACACCAGCTCCGTGGCGAGCGCCGCGTCCCGTGCGTCGAAGTCGTCCTGCTCGCGTGCCTTCCGCAGCAACGGGGGCAGGACGAGGTTCGCGTACGCGTCCCGCTCGTCGACCGCCCGGAGCGCCTCGAAGGCGAGAATCCGCACGGGGTCCTTCTTCGGGCGCCGGTAGGGCCTGCCGGGGCGGTGGGTGCTGTTGGCGCGTGCCTGGTCGTTCAAAGGTGCTCCGCGGTGAAAGGGTCCGAACCCTGCAAGGGTAGTCCCCCTCCCGGGGAGCGGCCCCGGGGAGTTTCTTTCGGATCGGGCCGGACCGGTGAGCGGGGTCCGGTGCCGTGGATCGCAAGGCGGAGGAGGGAGCCCACGCGGAGCGCCGGCGACCGACGACAACGCGGCGGGGCGCGGCACCGGGGCTCGCGAGCCCGGCACGATCCGGAAGAGACGGCCTAGGACCCGGTGGTGCCGAGGCGCTCGCCCGGGGCGATGCGGACGCCGCGCGCCCAGTCGGCGGCGCGCATCGGCTTCTTCCCCTGCGGCTGGACCCAGAGCAGCTCCACGGCGTGGGACCCGGTCCCCGCGTGGACGTCGTTCTTGCCCGCCGCCAGTTCCCCGGGGGCGAGGCCGGTGCGGTCGGTCACCAGCCGCACGGAGACCAGCTTCAGCCGCTCGCCCCGGAACTCCGTCCACGCCCCGGGGGCGGGGGTGCAGCCGCGGACCACCCGGTCGACCCGGAGCGCGGGGGCGCCCCAGTCGACCCGGGCGTCCTCGACGGTGAGCTTCGGCGCGAGCGAGACACCGTCGGCGGGCTGGGGCACCGCCTCGAGGGTTCCGTCCTCGATGCCGTCCATGGTGGCCGCGAGCAGTCCGGAGCCGGCGAAGGCGAGCCGGGTGAGCAGATCGCCGCTGGTGTCGTCGGGGCGGACCCGCTCGGTGATCACCCCGTACACCGGGCCGGAGTCGAGGCCCTCCTCGATCTGGAAGGTCGCGGCCCCCGTCATCTCGTCCCCGGCGAGCACGGCGTGCTGCACGGGGGCGGCGCCGCGCCAGGCGGGCAGCAGCGAGAAGTGGAGATTCACCCAGCCGTGCGCGGGCACATCGAGCGCGACCCTGGGCAGGAGCGCGCCGTAGGCGACGACCGGGCAGCAGTCCGGGGCGATCTCGCGCAGCCGGGCGAGGAAATCCTCGTCCCTGGGCCGGGTGGGCTTGAGCACCTCGATGCCGGCCTCCTCGGCGCGCTGGGCGACCGGGCTGGCGACCAGCCGCCGGCCGCGCCCGGCGGGGGCGTCGGGGCGGGTGACGACCGCGGCGACCTGGTGCCGGTCGGAGGCGATCAGGGCGTCCAGGGCGGGGACGGCGACCTCGGGGGTGCCTGCGAAGACGAGCTTCATCGGTGCTGACTGCCTCTCAGGCTGATGTGTTCCGGGGAGCCGGGGACGGGAGCGCACCAGTCTATGGGGGATCACCGCAGGGGGCGTACGGAAGCCCGCGCGCCCTGTTCGTACGCGCTGACGCCCCCGGCACCGTGACCACATCGGCCGCTGGCGCGTTGGTCAAGTGAGATTGACCGAAGCGGACCGCCCGGACGAGCGGCCCGACCCCCTTTCAACGCCGGTTCGAGAGGCTTCCCAATGGCCGACCACGCAACCCACGACGCCCAAGCCCGGGCAAGTCTGCACTTGTTGGTGAGGGACATCGAGCGGGTCCGCCGGCAGGTGGACGCACTGCGCACGCTCACCGCCCAGCTGGGCAATGTCTACCGCCCGCGCCGCTCCGGTCCCTCGACCGGCTTCGTCGTCTACGGCAGGGCACCCGCTCCGACGGTGCGTCTCGCGCAGGAGTTGCGGGACAGCGTCGAGACGCTGGTGACGGCGGCGGTGGACTTCGACCGCTCACTGGGGTTCTCGTGGGACGCGGTGGGGTCGGCGCTCGGGGTCACCAAGCAGGCGGTGCACCGGCGGTACGGGGCGCGGCGGGCGGCCCAGCAGGGGGTGCCGCCGGAGGACCGGGTCCCGGAGCCCGCGGTCACCCGGACGCTGCCCGTCCCCGGGCTTCCGGCGTCGGTGCCGGCCGCGCGGGCCATGCCCCCGCAGCCCCTCCGCGACGACTCCCGCCCGGGAGCCTTCCCGGGCCCCCGCAACGGCTGACCCACCCCGCCGGGCCGGGTGCGCCCAGAGGAGCCGGACCGGCTCCGGGCGCACCACCCCCGCGGAACACGGCCCCGCGCCCCGGGGTCCGTCCTGGAACTCCCCCAGAGCTGCCGCTGGGAGGTGCCCCCGGACGGGCTGGGACAGGCCGGGCCCGGGCCGGGCCGGACTGCTCAGCCGATGTCCGAGGGGTCGATCCTGATCCGGACCTGCTCCCCCCCGCCCTTCGCCAACCTCCCCGCCTGCGCCGACTTCAGCGCCCCGGCCAGCGCCGCCCCACTCCCCGGAGGCACCCGCAGCAGCAGGCGCTCCCAGACCTCCCCCACCGGCGGGTCCCCCGGCCTGCGCGGGCGGCCCGGGGGTGGCTGCGGCAGCGGGACCGGGCCCAGGACCTCCGCGTCGGCCGGCAGCTCCACCGCCGCCATGAACGCGCCGATCACCTCGGCCCGCCCGGTCACCGCCGCCATCCGCGACACGGGCGGGAACCCCAGCTCGGCCCGGTCCGCCAGCTCGCGCCGGGCATGCCCCGCCGGGTCCCAGCGGACCAGTGCCTGCACGGGCCGCAGCGTGGGCTCGGCGACCACGACCACCGTGCCGCCGTCCTCCTGCCCCCGCACCAGCGCCGCCGCGTCGATCCAGCGCCGCAGCGCGTCCTCCCCGGCACGGAGATCGGGCCGGGTGAGCATCGCCCAGCCGTCCAGGAGCAGCGCCGCCGCGTACCCGCCCTCGGCGACGGGTTCCGCGCCGGGGGTGCTCACCACCAGCGCGGGGCGGTCCGGGACCGCGTCCAGCACATGGTCCCGGCCGGAGGTGCGCACGGGGACGGCGGGGAACGCCCGCCCCAGCTCCTCCGCCGTGCGCCGCGCCCCCACGACCCGGGCCCTCAGTCTCGTACCGCCGCATGCGGCACAGTGCCAGTCCAGCGCGCCCTGCCCGCACCACCGGCAGGTGAGGTCGCGCTCGTCGGGCGCCTCCAGCGGGCCCGAGCAGTGCCGGCAGCGGGCCGGGGCGCGGCAGCGCTCGCAGGAGAGGCGGGGGACATAGCCGCGCCGGGGCACCTGGACCAGGACGGGCCCGCTCCTGAGGCCGTCCCGGACGACCTGCCAGGCGATGCTGGGGAGCCGTGCGGCACGGGCCGCCTCGTCGCGGGCGAGGTCGCCGTCGCCGACGGTGCGCACCAGGGGGGCAGCGCGGCGCACCTGCTCGCGGTCGGCGGCCAGGGGCAGCGCCCAGCCGCTCTCGACGAGCTGGGCCGCCTCCACGGTGCAGCTGGTGCTGCCGAGCAGAAAGGCGCACTGCTCGTGGGCGGCACGGAGTTCGAGAACCTCACGGACATGAGGAAATGGCGCGTTCTCATCGCTGTGGCTGGAGTCGCCGTCGTCCCAGACGGCGACGAGCCCGAGATCCCGTACGGGAGCGAACATCGCCGAGCGGGTCCCGATGACGGCCCGCACGGAGCCCCTGCTCACAGCGAGCCACTGCCGGTAGCGCTTCTCGGGCCCGGACTCGGCGGTGAGCAGGGCGTGGTGCCCGGCGCCGAGGAGCGCGGTGAGCGCGGCGTCGACCCGGGAGGCCCGGCGGCCGTCGGGCACCACCACGAGCGCTCCCCGCCCGGAGGCGAGGGTGGCGGCGACCGCGCGGGCCAGTTCGTCGGGCCACTCGGGTCCGGGGAGCGCGGTCCACACGGCCCTGGGTGCCCCCCCGCCCGCCAGCGCCGACACCAAAGCGGGGCCCCTGCCGTACCGCGCCCAGCCGCCGGGCTCGGGCACGGCCGGCGGCGGGAGCGGCTCGGGCGAGGGCTTGGACTCGGCCCGGCCGTTCCGCGGCGGGATGGCGAGCTGGAGCACATCGGCGAGCGATCCGGCGTACCGGTCGGCGACGGCGCGGGCGAGCGCCAGCATCCGGGGGCCGAGGACCGGCTCGGGCGAGACGACATAGGCGAGGGCGGCGAGGGCTCCGCCGTAGTCCGAGTCGGCGCGCCGCTCGACGAGGAACCCGTCGATCAGGCCGCCCCCTTCCCGGCGCCCCTCCCGCACCCGGTGCCCCCCGGCCCCGAACCGCACCCGCACCCGCACCCCGGGCTGCGCGTCGGCGTCGAGCTCCTCGGGCACGGCGTAGTCGAAGTACTGGTCGAGGTGGAGCACCCCTTTGTTGACCACCACCCGCGCCACCGGCAGCTCCTTGGCCAGCGCGGCCCCCCGCCAGGTCCGCGGCTTGGCCTTGGGCACCTTGGCCCGGCGCACGCTCTCCCGGATGAGCGCAAGCTGCTCGGGCCCACCGGCGGCGGGCTCATCGGGCTGCTGATTGTCGCTGCTCACAGCCAAATTCCTACCAGACCCCACTGACAAGCCGCCGAGGCCGGCTCGACCACTCGTTCCCCCACGTTACCGGCCCGCCCGGCGG
Organism: Streptomyces sp. NPDC001985; assembly: GCF_040296845.1. NCBI lineage: Bacteria > Bacillati > Actinomycetota > Actinomycetes > Kitasatosporales > Streptomycetaceae > Streptomyces > Streptomyces sp. NPDC001985. The sequence goes on along the minus strand of NZ_JBEOYB010000059.1, from coordinate 11,940 downwards.
TGCCTCCTTCACGAAGCAGGCGCCCGGAATCCGTCGGCCTCCGAACCGGAAACAGGAAACGCACGGACCGCCTTGCCCCCGCTGTCCGACCGCGCCCAATCTGGCTCGGGGCGCCGAACGGCCACAGAGCCGGGGCGCGACACTCATCACGGGAGTTCATGTGCTGGAACAGCCGTCCGCATTCGGGAGTGAACTGCGCCGGGCCCGGTTGGCCGCGGGTCTGTCCCTGACTCAGCTGGCCTCGCTCGTCCACTACAGCAAGGCACAACTCAGCAAGGTGGAGACGGGCCGCAAACGCCCCACCGAGGAGCTGGCCCGCCTGTGTGACGCACGACTGCGGACCGGCGGCAGACTCCTGGAGTTCCTGCCCGACCGCGCCGCGGGCTCCGTGGAGCCGCCGAGGCGCCGGAGCCTGGTGACCGCGGGCGCCGCCACCGTGCTGGCGATGGCGCCACTGGCCGGTCGCGACCATCCGCCCGGCGCCGAGGACGGCACTCTGCTGGAGGTGTCCCGTGCCCTGTTCGATCAATTCAGGCGGCTGGGCCAGACCGCACCGCCGGCCGCGGTGCTGCCCGCTCTGGCGGAACAGACCCGTGCGCTGCGCACCCTGTCCGCCCGGAGCGGACCTCGCACGGGAAAGGGCCTGCTCGCTCTCTCCGCGCACTACGCGGAGTTCGCCGGCTGGATGGCGCAGGAGGCCGGTGCCGAGGAGACGGCCCTGAGCTGGACCGACCAGGCCGTGGAGCTGGCAGCCGCCTGTGGGGACTCACAGCTGGCGTCCTACTCGCTCGTACGCCGTGGACTCATGGCCTACTACGCCGGGGACGGGGCCGAGACGATCGCCCTCGCCCGGGCGGCCCAGTCGGGCAGGGCGTCGGCACGCGTCCGCGGCCTCGCCGCGCAGCGCGAAGCCCAGGGCCATGCGCTCCTGGGCCACTACAGCGCTTGCATGCACAACCTTGACCGCGCCCGGGAGTTCCTGGACCGCGATGCCCGTGAGTCCGATGGTCCGACGCTGGGTACGACCAACCTCATCGACCCGGTGTCGATGACCACCGGCTGGTCCCTGCTCGACCTCGGCCGACCCCGCGAGGCAGCACAGGCGCTGGGGCGGGAACTCTCCCGTGTCGCGGAGGCAGCCCTTCGCACCCGGGCCAGGTACGGGACCCGACAGGCTCTCGCCCACGCTCTCGCCGGTGAGATCGATCAGGCCTGCGCGCTGATCACCGATTTGCTCGGGACGGCGTACACCGTGAGTTCCGCGACTATCGCCCTCGATCTTCGGCGCCTTGCCCGCGCACTGGCACGCCATCGCACCCATCCAGCCGTCCGCGAACTGTCCCCGCTGCTCGCTTTCGCACTCGCCCCCGCCACACCGTCGCAGTAGTCCGGGAGAGGACAGTCATGGCCGAGATCTTCATCAATTACCGAACCGGCGACGGAGAGGACTCCGCCGTCGCCATCGAGGGTTACCTGAGCGAGCGCTTCGGAACGCAGCGTGTCTTTCGCGCTTCCAAGTCGATTCAGCTGGGTGATCTCTTCGACGAAGAACTGCTCAAGGGGGTTCGGCGCAGCTCCGTACTGCTGGCGGTGATCGGCGGCAAGTGGACCGGTTTTCCCCAGTTGCAGAGGGCCGACGATTGGGTGCGCAGGGAAATCCAGGAGGCTTTCCGCTGCTCCATCCCCGTCGTACCGGTCCTGGTGGGGCGCACAACCAGGCGGCTGAGCCCCGATGACCTCCCCCGTGGGCTGGGACGGCTGGCGCGCTGCCAGTCGATCAGGTTCGACACGCAGAACACCCAGTACGGCCTGCTGGCGCTCGGGGACAGACTCGCCCTGATGACCCCGGAACTGGCTGAGGCGGAGAAGGCGGGAGCCGTCTCGCTTCCCGCCGCGTCCGAATCCGTGCGGAACTCCGTCTCCGGGGATGCCCACGACGGGGTCATCCAGGCGGGAAACGTCTCGGGGGACCTGGGAGGCACCGTCATCAAGAACGCTCACGGTCCGCTGCACACAGGGAGTGGTGCTCAGCATCTGCCCCACTTCACCGGTGACGGGGCCCAGTACATCGCCGGTGATCACCACGGCAGGCAGAAGTTCGTCCGGGAGCGCCGACGCGAAGACGGCGCTCAATGACCGCCCAGGCACGGACGCTCATCGACTCCCTGGGCGGTTTCACCCATACAGGTACCGGCCCGCAGATCATCCTGGGCGGGCTGGCGGCGGACTCCCGGGGCCGGCCGCCGCGAGCCGTCGCGGAGGACGAGATCCACTGGCTCCAAAGGCACTTCGTCCAGCCCGACGGTTTCGCCGAAGCGCTGCTCACACTGGAGCGACGCCGAACGGTACTGATCAATGGGAGCCCGGGAGACGGCCGGATCTCGGCCGCGCGCGTGCTGCTGGTCCAGTTGCGCAATGGGGGCAGCGGGCTTCAGGAGGTCTTCCTCGACAGGGAGGAGGATTCCGATCTTCTGCTGAACCCGGGAACGGTCCCGGACAACGGGCGACTACTGCTCGATCTCTCCCTCGCGGACGACGCCACATGGGAGAACGTGCTGACAGAGCTCTCCTCCTTCCGTCATGCGGTCAACGACCGGAACGCGGGACTGGTGGTGGTCCTGCCGCGGAGGAAGGACAGAAGCCTGCCACCTGCTCTCCTCGATCTGCACCACGCCATCTCCCGTCCTGAGGGCATGGAGCTCGACATCGTCAAGCGCCACCTCAGGATCGCCGGTCTGGACCCTCTCGCGGCTGAGGACTCTCCCGCCGAAGTGACGGACTTCCTCTTGAGCACACCACCGCTCACCCAGGTCGCCGCCTTCGCGCAGTATCTGTGCCTGGCAGCGGAACGGGGCGGTTCGTTTCAGGATTGGTGCTCGCGTGCGCTCGATGGTGTGGTGCGGCAGCGTCGGGAACCGGGCGTCCAACTCCACACGGTCCGCAGAAGCACCCCCCGCGCCCTGCTGGTGGCCACCGCCATGCTGCACGAGGCCAGGTCCGACACAGTCCATCGCGCGGCGGTGCTGCTGCTCGACAAGAAGGGCTCGTCCCAGGAGGCGCGAGAGCTTCTGGAGCACCGCCCGCTCTCCGATCGGTTGAACCGGATCGCAGCCGAGATCGACGACAACAACCGCGTGCGGTTCAAGTCCCTTGGTGCCGATGACGCCGTACGTCTGCACATCTGGCGAGATCTGCCGGATCTCCACGGCCATCTGCGGTCCTGGGTGGGAGAGACCGTGTACCGGCTCGACCTGACCCAGTCCGAGCAGGACGATCTCATCCGCCGGTTCGCCGAGCAGTCTCTGAGGGTCCGCAGACCGCATGATCTGCTCGGACTCGCGGAGATTTGGTCCCGACGGCCGTCCGCGGGGGATGCCGTGCTGCGGGCATCGGCCCATGCGCTCAAGCACGGACTGAACAGCAGAGAATTCGGCTGGGTGTTCCGGCGCCGCATCTATGAGTGGTCGAAGACCTCGCTGTCGGCGCGACAGCGCCGGGTTCTGGTGGATGTCTGTGTCGCCGACCTCGCCTTCCGCCATCCCGACTCGGCGATGGTACGTCTGCACCATCTGGCCCGGAGAGAGGAGGCGTCCAGCCTGGCCCGCGATGCCCTGACGAGACTGGTCGGCGGTGACCGGAGACTGCTGCGGCGCATGCTGGACCGGCTGGCGGGCGCGAACCACTGGTCCGCGGACCGGGACATCTTCCTCGCCCTGTCCGCGCCCGGCCCGCTGACCGCGCCGGGAGACCGCCGCGGCCCCTTGATCGGCGACCGAACGGTGAGTGGCCGGCTGGTGCTGTGCTGGACCGCTGTGTTCAGCGAGCGCCCGGCAGCGGTGTGGGCCACCGCGGTGCGGGAGTGGCTGCGTATGGCGTGTGTCCGACCGCAGGCGTCAGATCCGCTGCTGAACACTCTGGTGGAGGCCTGTGAAGGCAGAGGCGACCGGCTGGGGCGCCTCTACGGTCTCGCCCGGGAATGGGCGAGCGCCCGGCCGCTGCCCGACGGTGCCGCCGACGCCCTTCCCGCGCTGCTCTTCGAGAAGATCCGTAACTCCCAGCGCACCCGCTTCGGCTCCCTCCGGGAGGAAACAGCGCCATGAGCTCGGGACAGAAAACCATGCTGGTGTTTCTCACCCTGATCGGAGGCTTGCTGCTCACCATTCTCGGCCTCCACTGGCACTGGCCGTTCTGGGCCTGGTCCGTCGCCGGAATTCTCCTGGTGACGGCTCCTGTCGCCGCGGTGTCCTTGGCCGAGCGGAACAGGGACCCCTTTCCCGTGGCCCTGTTGCGGGAGCCCGATCTGCCGGTACCTCCGGTTGAACGCCGTGAACTGCGGATTACCGAGGTGGCCCTGCCCAGCAGTGCGGAGGACTACGACTTTCTCTTCTCGGCCACCGTCCGCTGGTGCCCCGTGCCGGCACCGGGCGGGGCCCCGCCGATCCATGCCTGCGGGCTGGCCGTCGATTCCATCCTGGAACGGGCACGAGCCATCACCTCCACACGCGAGCCCGGCCGGGCCTCGCTGGTCCAGCACGAGCTGGACGGTGAGCTGGCCACCATGTGCGCGGATTCGACCAGTCGTGTCCAGGCAATGGCGCTGGATGTCGCACTCACCCTCGCGGACGAGGACAGGGAGAGGCTCGCCAAGCTGGCAGCCGTCCGTAAGGACGAAGCCGTCTGGGAACACGAACGGAAGTACGAGCAGAGCAGACGGGCGTATCTGGGTGAGGATGTGCTGAAGGACACGAGCAGTGCGGTCGTGTGGTGGCTCCACCGCAATGACGACCGCATCGACAGGACGGTGAAGGATCTCGGTCTGCTGGCGCAGCTCACCTCCGTCGCCAATGACGAGGACGTCATGGACCGGCTACAGCACCTGGTGGCGCCGGAGAGGAACGACGACCCGCCTGCGGGGGCTCCTGCCGACCCCGCGGACGCCGACTCTCCCCTCGATCCCTCGGCTCGTCGCGACGAGCCTCCGCCGGCGAACGACCTCGCCTTCGCCTTCTCCCGCTTCCTGCGGGACACAGGGCTCTCCCCGGAGTCCCCCGAGACCATCCTCCTCGCCGAGTACGTGGCCCAGACCATGAACCATCACGACGAGGATCAGGCAGCGGGACTCAAGGAGCGCTTCGGGTCGCCACGCCCGCAGGCTTCTCCACCGGAGCAGGAGACGGACGCACCAGCTCCCCCGGAATCGCCCCTCCCGCCCTTCTGACCCGCCCGGGGCAAAAGCTTCGGCACCCCGGACAGGGGTGCCGAAGCCCGCTTCGTGTGGTCGAGCCGGGGGCTACTGGCCGACAGCCGCGCGGAGGGCGTCGACGCGGTCGGTGCGCTCCCAGGTGAAGTCGGGCAGCTCGCGGCCGAAGTGACCGTAGGCGGCGGTCTGGGCGTAAATGGGACGGAGCAGGTCGAGGTCGCGGATGATGGCCGCGGGGCGGAGGTCGAAGACCTCGGCGATGGCCTGCTCGATGCGCTCGGTGTCGACGGTCGCGGTGCCGAAGGTCTCGACGAAGAGGCCGACGGGCTCGGCCTTGCCGATGGCGTAGGCGACCTGGACCTCGCAGCGGGCGGCGAGGCCGGCGGCGACGACGTTCTTGGCGACCCAGCGCATGGCGTAGGCGGCGGAGCGGTCGACCTTGGAGGGGTCCTTGCCGGAGAAGGCGCCGCCGCCGTGGCGGGCCATGCCGCCGTAGGTGTCGATGATGATCTTGCGGCCGGTGAGGCCGGCGTCACCCATGGGGCCGCCGATCTCGAAGCGCCCGGTCGGGTTCACCAGGAGGCGGTAGCCCTCGGTGTCGAGCTTGATGCCGTCCTCGATGAGCTGGGTCAGGACGTGCTCCACGACGAACTCGCGGATGTCGGGTGCGAGCAGCGAGTCCAGGTCGATGTCCGAGGCGTGTTGCGAGGAGACGACCACGGTGTCCAGGCGGACGGCCTTGTCCCCGTCGTACTCGATGGTGACCTGGGTCTTGCCGTCGGGACGGAGGTAGGGGATGGTGCCGTTCTTGCGGACCTCGGAGAGCCGGCGGGAGAGCCGGTGCGCGAGGTGGATCGGCAGCGGCATCAGCTCGGGGGTCTCGTCGCAGGCGTAGCCGAACATCAGGCCCTGGTCGCCGGCGCCCTGCTTGTCCAGCTCGTCGCCCTCGTCCCTCTGGGAGGCACCCTCGACGCGCTTCTCGTACGCCGTGTCCACACCCTGGGCGATGTCGGGGGACTGAGCGCCGATGGAGACCGAGACGCCGCAGGACGCGCCGTCGAATCCCTTCTTCGACGAGTCGTAGCCGATGTCCAGGATCTTGTTGCGTACGAGCGTGGGAATGTCGGCGTAGGCCTTGGTGGTCACCTCGCCGGCCACATGGACCAGGCCGGTGGTGATCAGGGTCTCCACGGCGACGCGGGAGGTGGGGTCCTCCCGCAGGAGTGCGTCGAGAATGGTGTCGCTGATCTGGTCGGCGATCTTGTCGGGGTGACCCTCGGTCACGGACTCCGAAGTGAAGAGACGGCGGGACACATCGCTCCCTGGGGTTGCAGCGGCTGCTGGCTGATCATTGGCGGACCGGCAGGGGGCTGCGCCCCGCGACGTTCCATGGCCAGTTTATCCGCCGCCCCCCGGCTGCGAACCACCCGTCTCGCCAGGTGGCGGCGAATGGCCGTCGAGCGACGGTTGTAGCGAGAATCGGCCAATCACCCTTCCGGCGGGCCATGGAGGGCGCCGAACAGGGCGGCAGGCCGAAAACTCGTGGTTGCGGTGGAGCCCCGGGGCTGACGTGTCACGTGGTGTGCGACACACGGAATTCATGGGAGCCGGGGCAGCACCAGGTCCCACACGGTGTCCGCGAGGGCTTCCTTGGGGCCGTACGGCACCGGGGTCTCCCCGCCGTCCGCCGCGAGCACCACGGCCTCGTTCTCCTCGGAGCCGAAGGTCCTGCGCTCCCCCACCTCATTGACGACCAGCAGATCACAGCCCTTGCGGCGGAGTTTCTCGCGGCCATTGGCCAGGACGTTCTCGGTCTCGGCGGCGAAGCCCACAATCACCTGAGCGGCCCGGGGCCGTTCGGCGGACACCTCGGCGAGGATGTCGGGGTTGCGGACCAGGGCGATCGGCGCGGGCTCCTGGCCGTCCTTCTTCTTGATCTTGCCCGTGGCGTATTCGGCGGGGCGGAAATCGGCCACGGCGGCGGCCATCACCACCACATCGGCCTCCCCCGCCGCCTTGAGCACGGCTTCCCGCAACTGGACCGCCGTACCGACATGAATCACATCGATCCCGGCGGGGTCCGGCAGCTGGGTGTTGGCCTCGATCAGAGTGACCCGGGCGCCCCGGGCCGCCGCCGTCCGGGCGAGGGCGTACCCCTGTTTGCCGGAGGAACGGTTGCCCAGGTAGCGGACCGGGTCCAGCGGCTCACGGGTGCCGCCCGCGCTGATGAGGACATGGCGGCCGGCCAGATCGGGGGCGACGGGCCCCCGGGCCAGCACCCCGCGGCAGAGCTCGAAGATCTCCCCGGGGTCCGGGAGCCGCCCCTTGCCGGTGTCCACGCCCGTGAGCCGGCCGACGGCGGGCTCGATCACCACGGCGCCGCGCCGGCGCAGGGTCGCGACATTCTCCTGGGTGGCGGGGTGCTCCCACATCTCGGTGTGCATCGCGGGCGCGAAGACCACGGGGCAGCGGGCGGTGAGGAGGGTGTTGGTCAGCAGGTCGTCCGCGAGGCCGTGGGCGGCCTTGGCGAGCAGATCCGCGGTGGCGGGGGCCACGACCACCAGATCCGCGCCCTGCCCGATGCGCACATGCGGAACCTCATGGACGTCGGACCAGACCTCGGTGGAGACAGGATGGCCGGAAAGCGCCGACCAGGTCGCCGCCCCGACGAAGTTCAGGGCCGAATCGGTCGGCACGACCCGTACATCGTGGCCGGATTCCGTCAGCCGTCGGAGCAGTTCGCACGCCTTGTAGGCGGCGATACCCCCGCTGACCCCCAGAACGATCTTCGGCTTGTCCACTGTGTCTCCCCGCACTCGGCCGGCTCTGTCCCCGGAACAACCATCAGACACCACAGGCCCGGCGGACATCCCGCCGGGCCTGTGGTCATTCGAGCTGATACCGCGTGCTTACTGGGCCGGGCCCTCGATGGCCTCGGAGGTCAGCAGACCCGCGTTGATCTCACGCAGGGCGATCGACAGCGGCTTCTCGTGGACGTGGGTGTCAACGAGCGGACCGACGTACTCAAGCAGGCCCTCACCGAGCTGCGAGTAGTACGCGTTGATCTGACGCGCGCGCTTCGCCGCGTAGATCACGAGGCTGTACTTGGAGTCCGTGGCCTCAAGCAGCTCGTCGATCGGCGGGTTGATGATGCCCTCGGGCGCGGTAATGGAAGAGGACACGCTCTACCTTCCGAAGAATGGGAAAAGACCGAACGGTGTGAAGATCCTCCTGGAGTCAGCCCCCAGAAGATCCCGGGAGGTCACTCCCCGGAAGACACCATCATCAAGGCTAGCAGCTCGCGCGACACGTCCTCGACGGAGGTGTTGACCAGCGTCGTGTCGAATTCCGACTCCGAGGCCAGCTCCACCTTGGCGACGGTCAGCCGGCGCTCGATGACCTCGGCCGATTCGGTGCCCCGCCCGGTGAGCCGGCGGACCAGCTCGTCCCAGCTCGGCGGGGCGAGAAAGACCAGCCGGGACTCCGGCATGGCTTCCTTGACCTGCCGGGCGCCCTGAAGATCGATCTCCAGGAGCACGGGCTCCCCCGCCTCCAGGCGGTCCAGGACCGCCCGCCGAGGGGTGCCATAGCGGTTGCCCGCGAATTCGGCCCACTCCAGGAGCTCGCCGTTGGCGATCAGCTTGTCGAATTCATCGTCCGAGACGAAGAAATACTGAACACCGTCACGCTCGCCGGGGCGCGGCCTTCTGGTGGTTGCCGACACCGAGAGCCAGACCTCTGGGTGGACCTTGCGCATATGCGCGACGACCGTGCTCTTGCCGACCCCGGAGGGGCCGGAGAGCACGGTCAGCCGCGGACGTACCTCTGCTGCCATGCAGCGATTATCCAGGTTCCCGAGGGTGCCCGGGAACGTCAGGCGGGGCCACCGCCGAACTCGCGCTCCAAAGACGCGATCTGATTGGAGCCGAGACCGCGCACTCGGCGGCTCTCGGAAATGCCGAGCCGCTCCATGATCTGCTTGGCGCGGACCTTGCCCACGCCGGGCAGGGACTCAAGGAGGGCGGAGACCTTCATCTTGCCGATGACGTCGTTCTCCTGACCCTGCTTGATGACCTCATGGAGCGAGGCGCCGGAGTGCTTGAGTCGATTTTTGACCTCGGCCCGCTCCCGGCGAGCCGCGGCGGCCTTTTCGAGCGCGGCTGCGCGCTGTTCAGGGGTAAGGGGCGGAAGAGCCACGCCTACGTCACCTCGGATGTCGAACTGTCGGATACGGACCGGTGAGGAACCTAGTCGCCCCACACCAGGCGAGCAACGAGCAACGCAGTGCACGTTCGCTCTTCGACGGAGACTAGCGGCCATCACCGCTCCAGTCAGCGAGAACAAGCGAAAAGTCCTGGTCAGCATCGACCGACCAGGACTTTTCCGACATTAGGGCTGTGATTTAGGCCAAGATTCTGTCAAGAGGGCTGGTACACGTGTTTTACCGGTGGTCGCTGCGCGGTTCCACCAGGGAGGCGGCCTGCCCTCTTACGCCCCTGTCGCTCCCGATACCGCCGCTCTGACCTCGTCCGCGAACCGTTCGGCCGACGCCCTCAGCGCCGCCGTGTCCGGCCCGTGGCGCAGCACGCCCCGGCTGACACTCGGCACCACATGGCCGACCGCCGCGCCGAAGACGCCCGGCAGATCGGCGGGCGTCGCGCCCTGGGCCCCGATGCCCGGGGCGAGCAGCGGACCGTTGATGTCCAGATCCACCCCGGCGTCGCCGAGGGTGGCGCCGACCACCGCGCCCACGGAGCCCAGCGGCCGGGCGTCCGCGTTCTCGGCCGCCATGTGGTCGAGCATCACCTGTGCCAGCGAGCGCCCGTCGGCCGCGGTGGCGCGCTGGACCTCGGCGCCCTCCGGGTTGGAGGTCAGCGCCAGCACGAAGACGCCGGCACCGGCCGCCGAGGCCGCGTCGAGCGCCGGGCGCAGGGAGCCGAAGCCGAGGTACGGCGAGACGGTCACCGCGTCCGAGAAGAGAGGGGACGCCGGGTCCAGATAGGTCGCGGCGTAGGCGGCCATCGTGGAGCCGATGTCACCGCGCTTGGCGTCCATCAGGACCAGCGCGCCCGCCGCCCTGGCCTCCGCCACGGCCTTCTCCAGCACGGCGACGCCGCGCGAGCCGAACCGTTCGAAGAACGCCGACTGCGGCTTGAGGACGGCGACCCGGTCCGCCAGCGCCTCCACGGTCGTACGGGTGAACCGCTCCAGGCCCGCGACATCGTCGTCGAGGCCCCAGGCGGCCAGCAGGGAGGCGTGCGGGTCGATGCCGACGCAGAGCGGACCCCGGGTGTCCATGGCCGTCCGCAGACGGGTTCCGAAGGGAATCACGCGGCGGACTCCTTGCCGGCGGGGTCGGTCGTCGAGGAGTCGGGCGCGGAGGGGGCGGCCTGCGCGGAACGCGCCGGGCCGGTCTGCGCGGGCGTGCCCGGGCGGACGGCGGCGCCGACGGCCTCGGCGAGAGTGGCGTACTGACTGGCGGCGAGACGGGCGGCGAGACCCCGGTGGATCGCGCGGCTCCAGAACGGGCCCTCGTAAATGAAGGCGCTGTACCCCTGGATCAGGGTCGCCCCCGCCAGAATCCGCTGCCAGGCGTCCTCGGCGTTCTCGATGCCACCGACCCCGACGAGGGTGATCCGGTCGCCCACACGGGCGTACAGCCGCCGCAGAACGGCGAGGGAGCGCTCCTTGAGGGGCGCGCCGGAGAGCCCGCCCGTCTCCGCCGTCAGCGACGGCGGCGATTCCAGCCCCTCGCGGCCGATGGTGGTGTTGGTGGCGATGATGCCGTCCAGCCCCAGTTCCACGGCCAGGTCGGCGACCGCGTCGATGTCCTCGTCGGCGAGGTCCGGCGCGATCTTGACCAGCAGGGGGACGCGCCGGGTGGTCACGGTGCGGTCGGCGGCCTCGCGCACGGCGGTCAGCAGCGGGCGCAGGGACTCCGTCGCCTGGAGATTGCGCAGCCCGGGCGTGTTCGGCGAGGAGACATTCACCACAAGGTAGTCGGCGTGTCGGGCCAGCCGCTCGGTGGAGGTGACGTAGTCGGCGACGGCCTCCGCCTCCGGTACGACCTTGGTCTTGCCGATGTTGACGCCGACGACGCTCCGGAACACCGGGCGGCGCCCGGCGAGCCGCTGGGCGACCGCCGACGATCCCTCGTTGTTGAAGCCCATGCGGTTGATCAGCGCCCGGTCGGGAAGCAGCCGGAAGAGGCGCTTCCTGGGGTTGCCGGGCTGGGCGAGGGCGGTGACCGTGCCGATCTCGACGTGGTCGAAGCCGAGCATGGCCATGCCGTCGATCGCCACGGCGTTCTTGTCGAAGCCGGCCGCGAGTCCGAAGGGGCCGTGCATCCGCAGCCCGAGCGCCTCGGTCCGCAGCTCCTTGTGCCGGGGCGCGAGCACGGCGGCGGCGAAGGTGCGCAGTACGGGGACGCGCGCGGCGAGACGAATCCAGCGGACCGCCAGGTGGTGGGCCCGCTCGGGGTCCATCCACCGGAAGACGAGGTTGAAGAACAGCTTGTACATGAGTGGTGTCCTCATCAGGAGGGGGACACCGTTTCCGGTGTCCCCCTTCATGATCGCTAGTCGCGGGCCGCGGTCAGGTGCTGTGCGTGTTCCTGGAGGGAACGGACACCGACATCGCCCCGGTTGAGTGCGTCGATGCCTTGGACGGCGGCGGCGAGGGCTTGGACGGTGGTGAGGCAGGGGACGGAGCGGGCGACGGCGGCGGTGCGGATGTCGTAG
>NZ_JBEOYB010000058.1:0-54942 GCF_040296845.1 Streptomyces sp. NPDC001985 | reverse complement strand
CCCCCCGCAGGGGTGGACTCGCTCGTCTGGAAGATCCTCGCGCACTCGCTGTGGAGCACTCCCCGCGCGACCAGTTCCTCCACCGATCCGGCGGCGGCGAAGGAGGCGTTCAGAGCGAGCCAGGGGTCGGGCCACTGCGCCTTGCTGTCCAGGTCCTGCTGGACATAGTCGGCGATCGCCTCGTCCCGGATGACGGTGCCGCCCTCGGTGAACGCCCGGTAGTCCGCGATGAGCTGGCGGTGGATGCCGAAGACATCCATGCCCGCGGACACCTGCTCCCCTGCCGGGCCCTTGGCCGGCACCCGGTCAGGCTTCGACGCCTGGACCGGCGCGGGGTGCCCGGCGTGGATGGGAGCCATGTCGTCCCACCTCGCCAAGGGAGTCAGGGGACCGCGCTCGGCGGCGAGTGCGTTCAGCAGATCCCGGACATCGGAGGCTTCGGCGGGACGGTCCTCGGGCCTCTTGGCGAGCAGCCGACCCAGCAGGCGGCTCAGCTCGGGGGGAATGTCCGGGCGTACCGCATCAATGGGCGCGGGGATCGTGCCCATGTGGTGGTTGGCGAGTTGGACGATGTCGTCGCTGGCCTCAATGTAGAACGGAGGGTCCCCCGACAGCATCTCGTACAGCACACAGCCCAGCGCGTAGAGGTCGACCGCGGCAGTGACCTCGCCGACCCTGAACTGTTCAGGGGCCATGTAGTGGTACGTCCCCTGCGGAAATCTGCTGGTGGAGATCGGGTCGTTGGCGGTGTCGTCGAGGAATCGTCCCAGGCCGAAGTCGAGTACCTTGACCGTGCCCTGCCGGGTGAGCATCACGTTGCCCGGCTTCAGATCTCGGTGGATCACCCCCTCGGCATGGGCTTCGGCCAGCCCTGCCGCGATCTGCGCGCCGATCTCGGTCACCCAGTCGATCGGCAGCGGTTCCACGTCGAGGACGAGATCCGTGAGGGTGCATCCGTCCAGTAACTCCATGACGAGATAGGGGTGACCGCCACCCGCCTCGTCAATACCGCCCTCGATGATTCGGGGAAGATTCCGGTGGTCGAGGCGGCGCATCATCGCCGCCTCCCGGCGGAAGCGCCTCACCAGACTCGGGAAACCCATCGCGTCGACCGAGGAGCCCGCCCGGTTCTTCAGGATCGTCTTGAAGGCGACCAGGCGCGCGGGCGAGTCGACAGGCGCATGGAGATCCTCGGCCTGGCGCACCTCGCCCATCCCGCCCCGGCCGAGTGAGACCCCCAGACGGAACCGTCCTCCGATGGACTCCTGGACCACGCGCACTCCCTCCGGCAATGACGGGGCGCGGCGCCGCCGGAACCACGGCCGCCCCCGTCCGAGAGACGGCATCGTATACGCGGCCCCGGCGGCTTTCAGGGAAGTCGCGGAAGCTGGCCGAAGACGGCCGGGAGGCCGTACGGACCGGGCCCGTTCAGCCGGTTCGCGGTTCCCGCCACATCGGCCACACCGGGGGGCCGTCCGGGAGGACGAGTGGGGGCTCGTCGGTGGAGAAGCCGAGGCGGCTGTAGAGCCGGCGGCTCGATGGGCTGCTGGCCTCCAGGTAGGCGGGGCGCGAGGTGCGGTCGCAGCGGTCGAGGGCCGGGCGGAGGAGGGCGGTTCCGAGGCCTCGGCCCTGGTGGGCGGGGTCCACGGCGATCAGCCAGAGGTAGTCGTGGGCGCGCTTGGGGTGGACGCGGGCCGTCAGCCGGGCCATGGTCTCGATGCGCTCGTTTCCGGGGTCGATCGCGGCGCGCAGCTCCGCCGGACCGGTGTCGTCCTCGCTCATGCCGCCGTCCGGCACGGGCAGCCAGAGCGCCACGGCCGAGCCGTCGTCCAGGAGATCGATGCGGCCGGCGGCGAGGACGATGTCGAAGAAGGCCGCCATCAGACGGTGATGGGTCGAGCGCCGGTGCTCCTCCCCCGGGAAGATCCAGCCGCTCACCGGGTCCTGGTCGAAGCCCGCGGCCAGCAGGCCCGCGACGGCCTCCCGGTCGCCCGCCCCCGCGCTGCGGATCTCGGCAGTCATCTCCGTCACCCCTCGGTCTCCCCCGGTACGACACCCGGACGAGGCCAGCGTAGACGAGGCGTACGACAGCCCGCCGCAATCACCGCGACGGCGGCACAGGGCGCGGGTCACCGGGGTTCACGCGGTGGTCAGTCACCCCTCCGGTGTCCCCGGCGTCCGGGGGCGGCGGGGGCCGGAGGCGCCCTGGGGCGGTCCGCTCACGCCGTACGGGCCGGACCGGCCCCGACCGGGTGTCGTGACGCGCGGGACGGCCCCGGGGTCACATGGAGCCGGCGATGCTGGGCGGCGCGAAGAGATGGCGCGCGCGGTGCTCCAGCCCCAGCGCGCCGGAGCCCTCCCGGGTCCGCTGCGACAGGGACTCGTTGGTGACCCGGGACTCGTAGAACATGCAGGTGGTGCAGGCGTGGTCGTATGCCGGGAGATCTCCCGGGTGCCCGGTCGCTATGTGCTGGGCGAGACGGATCTGCGAGGCGACCGCGCTGTCCATGAAGTCGTAGTCCGCGTCCGGCTTGCCCCGGCGGTGTGCCTCGTCCAGCACTTCGAGAACGTGCTTCATCGCCTTGTACAGATCGGTGCACTTCTGACAGCCCCACATCCAGGGGGGCGGCAGCGGCCACTCGTCGGCGGAATGAGCGTCGTCATCCATGCGGTCACGGTAGCGGCTGCCACCGTCACCGATAGCTGATCCACCGCACAGTATGCGCCAACTCGGCGGCGGCGGGGGCGCCGGCCGGCCGGGGTGGCCGGCGGCGCGGGGCGGGTTCACGGGGCGGCCGGGCCGTCGAGGAGATAGGGGGCGACGGAGTCCCGGTAGGCGTCCCGGCGCGCGGCGGGGAGATCCTTCCAGCCGGTGACCCGGCCCCGGCAGAGCGGTGAGCCGCATCCGCACAGGGCGGGGAAGTGCTCGATGGAGAAGTTGCGCATCGCGTAGTCGAAGGTGATCTCGCGGCCGGCCGCGATGGCGCGGCGGGCGAAGAGATCGTGGGCCCCGGAGGCGTTGAGCCGCACCCCGCACTCGGGGTCGCAGGAGTGGTTCACCTTGGGCATCAGACCGCCGTGCCGGACAAATCGATTCCAGCCGATCTGAGAGGCATGGGAGTCGTTGCGGTCGAGCTCGGCCTCGATGACCCCGTCCAGCACCAGCTCTCCCGTGCGGAAGGTGCGGGTGGCGAACACCCCGCCTCCCTTGCCCCGCGCCTCCCGGAGTTCGGCACCCGGGCCCCGGACCGCCGCCCCCGGCACAGTGGTCACGGCGGTGTCGGAGTTCTCACGAGTCACGGGGGAGCCCTTCGATAGAACGGGCGGAGCAGGAGTGCGCGCGCAGCGGGAATCGGGGCACCGGGTGTCACCGGAGCTCTCCGCCGGACCGCGGACACCACCCACACAACAGCACTGGCCCCCCGGGCGCCAGGCCCCTGCCCTCCCGGGTATTTCCGTGCCGGGCCCGGGGGCGTCCCGCGCCGCCGCCGCGCCGGGAGGCACCCAGTGCCCGTACCCGGGCCTTCCTCCGGAGCGCACCGGGCTCCAGCGCCGGGCCCCCGCACCGGGAGCGCCGGGCCCCCGCACCGGGCTCCCGCGCCCCGGCGTCGCGGGCGCCCCTCGGCACCCGGGGCCGGCGCGGCCCCTTCCGCCTCCCCCGCCCCCTTCCCGTATCTGACGGTTCGTCATATCGTCGTCGGGGCCCTTCATCAGAACTCCGCGCCGAGGAGCCGCCGTGGGAGAGCCCGATCCGACACCGCCGGCACCGCCGAACAAGCTCCGCGCCACCGCCCTGACCCGGGACTTCGGCCGGGGCCCGCGTGCCGTGCACGCGCTCGGCCCGCTGGATCTCTCCGTCGCGCCCGGCGAGTTCGTCTGTGTCGTCGGCCCCTCCGGCTGCGGGAAGTCCACCCTGCTGCGGATCGCGGCCGGGCTGCTGCGCCCCTCCGCGGGTGAGCTGGAGATCAGGACCGGGTCCCCGAGACCCGCCGCGATGATCTTCCAGGACTACGGCATCCACGACTGGAAGACGGTCCTCGCCAACGTCCGCTTCGGGCTGGACATCCAGCGGACGCCCCGCCGGGAGGGCGACGCCCGGGCGGCGCGGTGGCTGGCCCGGATGGGGCTCTCCGATGTCGCGGACGCCTATCCGTCCGCCCTCTCCGGCGGGATGCGCCAGCGGGTCGCCATCGCCCGCGCCCTCGCCGTGGAGCCGGAGATCCTGCTGATGGACGAGCCGTTCGGCGCCCTCGACGCCCAGTTGCGCACCATCCTCCAGGACGAGCTGCTGGAACTCACCCAGTCCACCCGCACCACCACCCTCTTCATCACCCACAGCCTGGAGGAGGCCATCGTCCTCGGGGACCGGGTGCTGGTGATGTCCGCGCGACCGGGCCGGATCATCGCCGAGCGCCGGCCGCCGTTCGACCGTCCGCGCTCGGCCGGTGTGCGCTCGGCGCCGGAGTTCACCGCGCTCAGAAGCGAGCTGTGGGAGCTGCTCCGCGGTGAGGTGCGCGCCGGGGCGGTCCCGGTATGAGTACGGCGAGCGGGAGCCCGGAGGGCACCGACGGGCATGTGCTGGTGCGGCGTCCGGGCCCGCGCGAGCTGCACCCCGTGCGCGCCCACCGCAGGCGCCGGGCCCTGGAGGTGTCGCTGGCCGTCGCCGTCCCTCTCGTCCTGCTGCTGCTCTGGCAGCTCGCCGCCGGGAACGGCTGGATCGATCCCCGGGTCTATCCCGCGCCGGGCACCATCGCCGCGGACGGCTGGGAGCGCGCGGCCGAGGGCGCGCTCTGGCCGGATGCCCGGGCGACCCTGGGGCGCGTGCTCGCGGGGTACGCCGCCGGCAGCGCCGCCGGATATCTCCTCGGGCTGCTCATGGGATCGTTCTCCCTGGTCAGAGCCGCGCTCGAACCCATGCTCGACGCGCTGTACGTGGTGCCCAAGCTCGCTCTGCTGCCGGTCTTCCTCAATATGTTCGGGCTCGGCGAGGGGCCGCAGATCGCACTCGTGGCGACCACCGTCTTCTTCTTCGTCTGGATCTCCACCATGGCCGCGGTGATCGCCGTGCCCCCCGGGCACCGTGACGCGGGCCGGGTCTTCGGCGCCTCTCCCTGGCAGATGTTCCGCCATGTGCTGCTCCCCGCGTCGCTGCCGGCCGTGCTGGTCGGTGCGCGGATCGCGGCGGGGGTCGCGGTGCTGGTGATCGTCGCGTCCGAACAGATCGCGGCCACCGAGGGGCTGGGGCATCTGATCTTCGACTCCCGGGCGCTCTTCCGGAACGATGTGATGTTCGTCGGGATCGTCTGTGTCGCCCTGCTCGGTGTGGTCCTCTCCGAACTGGTGCGGCTCACCGGCCGGCTGCTCACCCCCTGGGCCCCGCGCGACCGCGGACCGGGCCGGTCGTGAACCGTCGGACTCGCGGAGGGGCGACGCGCGCGCGGACGAGGGCGGCCGTGCTGCTGGCCGCGGGGGCGCTGCTCGTCTCGGCGGGGTGCGGCGGACCGGGCGCGGGTCCGGCGGACGGTCGGGCCGCGCCGCGCACGGTGGTGCCGGTCGCCGGGTGCGGCGGGGGTGCCTGGACCGACCCGGCCGATCTCTCGGCGGACCGGGCCCCCGCGCGCTGCGAGCGGGGCGCGCCCGCGCCGCGGCCGCTCGCGAAGAAGCGCCGGCTCACCCTGGTGAGCTCCACTCTGAGCGCCGAGTACGCCGCACCCCTCGTGGTGGCGGCCCGCAAGGGCGAGTTCGCCCGGGAGAACCTCGATGTCACCCTGCGGGTGCTGCCGACACCGGACGCGCTGCCGCTGCTGGCCAGGGGCGAGATCGACGCCCAGTGGGCCGCGCCCGAGGCCGCCGTGGTGAACGGGGTGGCCGCCGGGTTCGACATCAAGTGGGTCGCCGGGAACTTCTCACCCGGGCGGGGGTCGAAGAGCGGTCTGTGGGTGCGGCTCAGGGACGGCGAGAGCGCGGCGCGCGTCCCGATGGCGGGCCGCACCCTGGGGACGATGATCGGCAAGGGTTCCGTCATCGCCTACCCCCTGGCCCGGGCGCTGCGGCGGCACGGCGGCGGCCTCGACCGGATCGGGTTCCAGCAGCTCGGCTCCGCCGATGTCCTCACCGCGCTGCGCAACGGCGCGGTGGACTCCGCCTGGCTGCTCGACCCCGTGTGGCGGATGGTGGACGGAGATCCGTCGTACGCCTTCCTCGGCGGCCAGCCCGCCGGTGAGCCGCTGGGCGGGCTGCTCCTCGGCCCCGGGCTGCTGCGGGCCGACCCGGACGCGGGCGTGGCCCTGGTGCGGGCGTACATCCGCACCGTGAACACCTGGTTCGCGGGCGACTACAAGCGCGACGCGGCGTTCGCGGGCGAGCTGGCGGGGCTGCTGAAGACGGAGCGGCCGGTGCTGACGTCCACTCCCTCGCTGCGGATGGACTGGGAGATCCGCGCCGGTACGACCGACCGCGTCCAGGGGGCGTACCGGGACGCGGGGGTCGTGGACGGCGAGCCGGTGCCGGAGGAGCGGGCCGTGGACCGCTCGCTCTACGAGGAGGCCGTGGGGCACCGTCGCTGAGGGAGTGCCAGGGCGCCGCCGGACCGTGTCAGCCGATGCCCCGCGCGTGCTGGAACCGGGCCAGGGCCTCCGGCAGGCCGACCAGTGGCGCGGGGTAGTCGTACCGGGCGCGCTCCTCGTCCGGGAGCCGCCAGGGCTCGTGGACGGCGGACCCGGCGAGCCCCGCCAGCTCCGGGACCCAGCGGCGGACGTAGTCGCCGTCGGGGTCGAAGCGCCGGCCCTGGCGGACCGGGTTGAGGACCCGGTTGGGGCGGGTGTCGGTGCCGGTGCCCGCCGCCCACTGCCAGTTGAGCTGGTTGTTGGCGATGTCGCCGTCCACCAGGTGCGCCAGGAAGTGGCGGGCGCCGACGCGCCAGTCGGCGTACAGCGTCTTGGTGAGGAAGGAGGCGGCGAGCAGCCGGCCCCGGTTGTGCATCCACCCCTCGTGGAGGAGTTGGCGCATCGCGGCGTCGACGACCGGATAGCCGGTGCGGCCCTCCTGCCAGGCGGTGATCTCGTCGGCGGCGGCGCTCCCGGAGCGCCAGTCGTCGTGGCGGGTGCGGTAGTCCTCGGCGGCGGCGGCCGGGCGGGCGGCCAGCACCTGGTGGTGGAAGTCGCGCCAGGCGAGCTGCCGGACGAACGCCTCGGCGCCGGGGCCGCCCCGGGCACGGGCCCGGTGGACGAGTTCGACCGGGGAGAGGGTGCCGAAGTGGAGATGGGGCGAGAGCCGGGAGGTGGCGTCGCCGGGGAGGTCGTCGTGCCGGTCCTCGTAGGCGTCGAGGCCGCTCCGGGTCCAGGCGAGCAGCCGCCGCCTGCCCTCGCGCTCGCCGCCCGCGGCGAGCCCCGGCGCCACCCCGGCGAGGCCGCGGCGCTCGGGGAGCGGATCGGACGCGAGATCCTCGGGGACGCTCACCCGGCGGGGGGCGCCGTGCGGGGTCCGCAGCCGTTCCTGGGACCAGCGCCGGAAGTACGGGGTGAAGACGGCGAAGTGGTCGGAGCCGGCGGGCACCACCGCTCCGGGCGGAACGGCGGTGATCACAGAGTCGTGGACATGGAGCCGGCAGCCGAGGCGCTCGGTCTCCCTCCGGAGCGCCTCCTCCCGGCGGCCGGCGTAGCGGGAGACCCCGGCCGCGAGATGGAGATCGCCGGCGCCGGTCTCCGCGATGACCTTCGCGGTCTCCTCGGCGGTCCGTCCCGAGCGGACGACCAGCCGCCCGCCGCGCTCGCGCAGCGCGCCGTCCAGATCGCCGAGGCAGTCGGCGAGGAAGGCGCGGCGGTTGGGCGCGTCGAAGCCGGCGCCGTGGATGCCGCTGTCGAGGACGAAGAGCGGCACCACGGCGTCGGAGGTGTCGAGGGCGGCCCGCAGCGGCGGATGGTCGCGCAGCCGCAGATCCGAGGTGAACAGGACGACGGAGACCGTCATGGCGCCACTCCTGGGGAGGGTTCGGGGGGTGGGGTGTGTCGGCAGGGGGTTCCCTGCGGGAGGCGGGGGCGGATGCACCGGGGTGCGGTGAACGGGGCGGCCCGGTGCATGTTGGGCCCGGTGCCGGGGCCCGGTGCCGGGGTGCGCTGACCGGAGCGGCCCGGTGCCGGGGGGCGGTGACCCGGGCAGCCGGGTGCCGGGGTGCGGCGACCGAGGAGGCCCCGGTGCCGGGCCCGCCGTCGCGGGGGCGGATATGCGCGCCGGTGTGGCGGGGCGGCGCGGGTGGGGGCGGTGAAGGCCGTTGGTACGGTCGGGACCGGACTGAGCGACCAGGGAAAGGGCCGGTGGAGCACCATGGCGGTGGACGCGCTCGACACCCGCATTCTGCGGCTGATGATCGAGCAGCCGCGCACCAGCGTGCGGGAGTACGCCCGGCTGCTGGGCGTCGCGCGCGGCACGCTCCAGGCGCGGATCGACCGGCTGGAGCGGGAAGGTGTGATCACCGCGACGGGCCCCTGGCTCTCCCCCGCCGCGCTCGGCCACCCGGTGCTGGCCTTTGTGCACATCGAGGTCACCCAGGGACATCTGGAGGAGGTCGGGGAGGCACTCGCGGCGGTGCCGGAGATCATCGAGGCGTTCTCGATCACGGGCGGCGGCGACCTCCTGACCCGGGTCGTCGCCCGGGACAACGGGCATCTGGAGGACGTCATCCAGCAGCTGATCCGGCTGCCGGGGGTCGTGCGCACCCGGACGGAGATGGCGTTGCGGGAGCGGGTCCCGCACCGGCTGCTGCCGCTGGTGGAGTCCCTGGGGCGGGCGGCGGGCGGCGCGCCGAGATGAGTACGGGTGAGCCCGGCACCGGATGTCACCGGGCCGGGGGCGGCTTGGCATGCTGGAGCACATGAGCAACCTCCGTACCACCTCAGTCATCTTCGATCTCGACGGCACGCTGGTGGACAGCGAACCGAACTACTACGAAGCGGGACGCCGGCTGCTCGCCGACTACGGGGTGACCGACTTCGGCTGGGAGCGCCACACCGACTTCATCGGCATCAGCACCCGCGAGACCCTGACGGCGCTGCGCGCGGAGCACGGCATCGACGCGCCGGTCGCGGAACTGCTCGCCGGTAAGAACCGGCACTATCTGGAACTGGTCCGGGCGGGCACCGAGGTGTATCCGCAGATGCGGGCGTTCGTGGAACTGCTGCACACCGAAGGGGTGCCGATGGCCGTGGCCTCCGGCTCGTCCCGGGCGGCGATCGAGGCGGTCCTCGCGGTCACGGGCCTGGACGCCTTCATCACCACGACCGTCTCCGCCGAGGAGGTCCCCCGGGGCAAGCCCGAGCCGGATGTCTTCCTGGAGGCGGCCCGCCGGCTGGGCGCCGAGCCCGCCCGGTGCGTGGTGCTGGAGGACGCCCCGCCCGGCGCCGCCGCGGCGCGGGCGGCGGGGATGCGCTGCATCGCCATCCCCTATGTCCCGGCGACCGTCGCGGACCCCGCGTTCCGCTCGGCCGAGCTGCTCTTCCCCGGGGGCCAGGACGAGTTCACCGCTCGGGCGGCGCACGACTGGCTGTCGGCCGCGTCCTGAACCGCGGTCCTGAACCGCGGTCCTGAGCCGCGCACCCCCGCACCACGGCCGCCGCACCACCCCGCCGCACCACCGCGAGACCAGCTATACCACTAAGCTGATTAGCGGTACCGTGAACCACGGCACCACGCCGGCCGGTGGCTCTCCTGGGCCATGCGCACCGCGCACAGCCGCCAAGGAAGCAGGAGGGCCACCGTCCGCGCCCACCCGGAGCGGGACGACGGTCAGAGCGGGCCGCACCCCAGCAGCAGCGGCAGGACCGGCGCGGTGAACGACGCGGCGACGATCCCCAGCCTCGCCGCCCGGGACGGCCCCGCCTGCGGGTCGAGAATGCGGTGCAGCCGTACGAGGGTGTCCGGGCCGCCCGCGCCGAGTCCGGCACGCGGCGCGCGGCCGGCCGCCACCTCGCACAGGGCCGTGGCCAGGGCGTCCCGCGAGTGGCTCCGCAGGGCGCGGTCGTCGGCGGCCATCTCCAGCAGCAGCGCGGTCTGCCCGCGCACCCGCCGGGCCAGCGGCAGCCCCGGGAAGGCGGCGGCGAACGCCCCGGCCGCCAGCAGCGGGAGATGGTGACGGCCCCGCAGATGCGCCCGCTCGTGCGCCAGGACTGCCCGCACCTGCTCCCCCGTCAGTACGTCGAGGGCACCCCGGGTCACCACGACGCGGCGGTCCCGGCCGGGCAGGCAGTACACCGCCGGAACGGCGTGTTCCACGACCGTGGCGCCGTACCCGGGGGCCTCGGTGCCGATCATCAGGAGCAGATCGGCGTGGCGGCGCCGCTCCCGGCGGGCCCGCCAGGCCGTGCCGGCCAGCAGCCCGAGCGGCAGCAGCACCACCCCGGCGGGCACCAGCAGCAGACTCGCGCCCGCCGGTGACAGCGAGCCCCAGGCCGCCGCGCCCACCGCCTCCCCGCAGGCGCTCAGCAGCCCGGTGAGCCACTGGTGGGCGGAGCGCCCGGCGAGCAGCAGATGGCAGACGGCGAGGGCGGTGGCCACGACGAAACTCAGGGCCAGCGCCTGCCAGGCGAGCACGGCGGCGGCCGGGGCGCGGTGGGTCCACCCGGCCCGCACCAGGGCGTACGGCGCCACGGCGCCCGCCAGCAGCGCGTACCCGGCCGAGGCCAGGACGGTGCTCACTGATCGCTCCGGCGCTTGGCGGCCCGCAGCGCGGCGCGCAGCGCCTGGATCTCGTCGGCGGAGATCTGCTCCACGAAGCTCAGCAGCACCCCGGCCGGGTCGGGGTTGTCCTCCAGCGCGTCCTGCATCCGGGCGGCGGTGTACTGCTGGCGGGTGCAGGTGGCCGTGTAGAGCCAGGCCCGGCCTTCCTTCTCCCGGCTGAGCAGGCCCTTGGTGAAGAGGATGTCGGCGACCGTCTTCACGGTGCTGTAGGCGATCGGGCGCTTCCTGTTGAGGTCGTCGCGGACCTCACGGGCGGTGGCGGAACGGCCCCACGCCCAGAGCCGGTCCATGATCTCCGCCTCCAGCTCACCCAGCTGTCGCACGCCCGCTCATCTCTGTCGCCCCCGGTGTCCCCGGTCACCCATCGTAGCCGCCGGTACCGTCCCGTATGCGCGGTGCGAGTGCCATGCCGCTTAGCGGAACCGGGAGGGGGTGGGGAGCGATCGCGGCCCGGCACCTGGGTTAGGGTCGGGCACGGAGGTGGGAGTCATGGACGCGCGCCGGAGCATGCGGGCGGCAGGTGCCTGGGGGCATCTGCTGCTGGTGGCCGTGCTCGCGCTGGGTGTCTTCGCGATGCACACCACCGGACACCCCGACAGCGGCTCCGGAATGACTCACTCCGCAGCCGCCCCGGCACCGGAACCGGCCCCGGCTTCCGAAGCCGCCGGCCCCGCCGGCGTCACGCATCCGGCTGACACCGCCACCGGAAGCGGAACCGGAACCGCAACCGGAACCACCACGGCGGCCACCACCGGAACCGGCACGACCGACGGCGGCGGCACCGCCCATGACCAGGGCATGGCAATGGACATGTCCACGCTCTGTGTGGCGGTGCTCGCCGGCTGGGTCCTCGCGGTGCTGCTGCGCGCGGCGCTCAGCCGCCGGACGGAGTGGCTGCCGGCGCTCCGCGCCCTGGTCATCGCGTCCCTGCGGCCCCATCCCCCACCGTCCGGACCCGACCTCGCGCGACTGTCGATTCTGCGGATCTAGGCCGAACGCCACCGCGGGCGCACCACGCTGCCCGCGCCCCGAGCGTCTCCGCCACCGATCCGACAGAACAGAACAGCACGAGGTGTCATCCATGACCATCAGGTCCTCCCTCAGCACTGCCCCGCGCGGCCCGCGCGCCCGCCGCCGTACCGCCCTGGTCGCCGCCGTCGCCGCGGCCGGACTGCTGCTCACCGCCTGCGGCG
The DNA here is from genome assembly GCF_040296845.1 of Streptomyces sp. NPDC001985. Taxonomy (NCBI): domain Bacteria; kingdom Bacillati; phylum Actinomycetota; class Actinomycetes; order Kitasatosporales; family Streptomycetaceae; genus Streptomyces; species Streptomyces sp. NPDC001985. The sequence goes on along the minus strand of NZ_JBEOYB010000058.1, from coordinate 43,018 downwards.
GCGACAGCGGCGACAGCGGTTCCATGGACGGCATGGACCACGGCGGCTCCCGGCCGAGCACCGGTTCGGCCAGTGCCCCGGCCGGCGGGAAGAACCCCGCGCCGGGCGCCTTCAACGACGCGGACGTGATGTTCGCGCAGATGATGATCCCGCACCACGAGCAGGCCCTGGAGATGTCCGCGCTGGCGGACGGCCGCGCGCGGGACGCGGAGATCAAGAAGCTCTCCGCGCGGATCGCCGGTGCCCAGAAGCCCGAGATCGAGAAGATGAGGTCCTGGCTCGCCGCCTGGGGCAAGCCCGAATCCGCCGGCGGCGGCATGGACCACGGCTCGGAATCGGGCTCGGGATCGGAATCGGGCTCCGACGCGGAATCCGGCTCCGGTATGTCCGGAATGATGACCGCGCAGGACATGGCGGGGCTGAAGGCCTCCCAGGGCAAGGACTTCGACCGGAAGTTCGCCCAGCTGATGATCGACCACCACCGGGGCGCGGTGGAGATGGCCGAGGACGAGCGGAAGAACGGCCGGAACGCCACCGCCAGGAAACTCGCGGACGAGGTGGTCGCCGGCCAGTCCACCGAGATCGACGAGCTGACCGCGATCCTCGGAAGGCTCTGAGCCCCCACCCTCCCGGGCCGGCCGCCACACGGCGGCCGGCCCCCCTCCGCTCCACCGGACCACGGGTCCGCCCGGACCCCTCTCACCTGATCAGGACCCCATGAAGATGCGTCGTACCGCGCTGACCGCCTCCGCCGCCGCGCTGGTGCTCACCCTCGCCGCCTGCACCGACTCCGGCTCGTCCGGAGCGAAGGACACCGAGGGCGGGGCCCCCGCCATCAGCCATATCCACGGAGTGGGCATCGGCCCGTCCGACGGCAAGCTCTATGTGGCCACCCATGAAGGCATCCACACCCCGGACGCGAAGGGAGACCCCCGGCTCGTCGGCGACCGCGAGGACGACTTCATGGGCTTCACCATCACCGGGGACGGCAGGTTCCTCGCCAGTGGCCACCCGGCGCCCGGCCGGGACGCCCCCGCCAACCTCGGCCTCATCGAGAGCCGCGACTCCGGGGTCTCCTGGAAGGACAGGTCACTCGTCGGCGAGGTCGACTTCCACTCCCTCGAATACGCCCACGACACGATCTACGGCTACGACAGCACCAACGGTGTGCTGCGGGTGAGCGAGGACGGCACCCGCTGGGAGAAGCGGAGCGAGCTGACCGCGCTCGATCTCGCGGTGAGCCCCGACGACCCGGGGACGGTGCTGGCCACCACCGAGTCCGGGCTCACCCGGAGCACCGACGGAGGCAGGACCTTCGGCCCGGGCGCGAAGCCCGCCCTGGCGTTCATCTCCTGGCCCGTGAAGGACGCCCTCTACGGCATCGACCCGTCCGGCGGGCTCAGCCGCAGCGCCGACGGCGGAAAGAGCTGGAAGCGGGCCGGGACCGTGCCCGGGGGTGCCCCGCAGGCACTGACCGCGCTCGACGCGCGGCGGCTGATCGCGGCCACCCAGGACGGGGTGTACGAGTCGGAGGACGGCGGCGCCACCTTCGACAAGCGGCTCGACGTCACCTCCGGCGGCGGGCACTGACGGCGGCGCCCCGCCGTGCGCCGGGGGAGCGGGCGCCGCGTCCCGGCGCCCGCTCCCCCGGTCCTCACCGCCGGCGCTCCCCGGCGGGGGGTCCGCCGAAGTCGCCGGCGTGGTCGCGGGCCCATCGGCCGTAGTCACGGGCCGTGCCGCCGGTGACATCGGCGGCGGTGACCCAGGGGACGGAGGGCTCGGCGTACTCCCCCTCGGGGTGCCCGTCCCCGGACCCGGACCCCTGCTCGGACCCGTGCCCGGACCCGGACCCGTGCTCGGACTCGCGCCGGGCCGCCCCCTCCGACCCCTCCGATACCGCCGATACCGCCGATGCCTCCGGCTGCCCGGGCTCCTCCGCGGCGCCGGTGGCGGCGCCCGAGTAGTCCTCCCAGCCGAAGAGGAAGTCCGCGTTGTCGGCCGCCCACCCGCCCTGGCGCCGGTAGAAGTCGCGGGCCTCCTCCGCCGTGACCTCGTCCAGCCGGATCGGCTCGCCGATGGCCTCGGCGATGGCGGCGACCTGCTCCCGGTGGCTCAGGGTCCCGGGTCCGGCCAGGCTGTACGCCCGGCCCGCGTGGCCGTCCCCGGTGAGCGCGGCGGCGGCGACATCCGCGATGTCCGCCTCGTGGACGGGGGTGCCCGACTCGTCGGGATACACATCGACCACCCGGCGCTCCGCCCTGATCGAGGGCCCCCACAGCTGGAGCGAGTTCAGTGCGAACTCCCCCGGCCTGACATGGGTCCACTCCAGACCCGAGCGCTCCACCGCGCGCTCCACCGGGTAGTGGTACTCGGTGTCGTACCCGGCGGTGACGGCCGCCGACGACAGGACGACGATCCGGCGCACCCCGGCCTCCACCGCCAGACCCACCACCTCGTCGACGGCCTCGCCGACCGGGAAGAGCAGCATCGCCGTCACCCCCTTCAGCGCCGGCGGAAGGCTCTCGGGGCGGGCGAGATCGCCCTCGGCCACCGGCAGACGCGCCGGGAGGCGGGCCGTGGCGGGCCGCCGGGTCAGCGCACGGACATCCCGTCCCTCCGCCAGGAGCCGCCGAATCACCCACCGGCCGATATTGCCCGTCGCTCCGGATACCAGAATGGTCATACCGCTGTCGTCCTCCACGCTCGCGACCAGGGGCGCCCGGGCCCGCGCGGGCGTCCGCGCCCGCGCCCGCCGATCGGGTCGACCGGGTCGATCGGGCGGCCCAGCAGCCTATCCCGGGCCCCAACAGCCTTTTGTGTGCGCCCCATTGACGGTTGGTCTGGACCAACCTACCGTTTGGCCGTCGCACCACGTACGTCTCCAGGCCCCCACGTCCAGGAGGTGAGCGTGCCCCCCAGCCCCGTCCCCACGGCTCCGGTCCCGGCCGCGCTCACGGCCGTACCCCCTGGTCCCACCGGCCTGCCCTGCCCCTCACGGCACGAATGGCACAAAGGGAGCTCCGTATGATCCGTCGGACACTGCGCCTGCTGGGCGCCGCCGGACTGGCGATGGCCTTTCTGGCACCCCTGCCCGCCGCCGCGGCCCCGCCGCCCACCGCACCACCGCCGCTCGCCGAGACCTGTGCGGTCAAGTCGAAGCCCGCGGGCAAGGTCCTCCAGGGGTACTGGGAGAACTGGGACGGCGCGGCCAACGGCGTCCACCCGCCCTTCGGCTGGGTCCCGATCACCGACTCCCGTATCCGCGCCCACGGCTACAACGTGCTCAACGCGGCCTTCCCCGTGATCCGCTCGGACGGCACCGTCCTGTGGGAGGACGGGATGGACACCCGGGTGAAGGTCCCGACCCCGGCCGAGATGTGCCAGGCCAAGGCGGACGGTCAGACCATCCTGATGTCCATCGGCGGCGCGGCGGCCGGGATCGACCTCAGCTCCAGCGCGGTGGCCGACCGGTTCATCGCGACGATCGTGCCCATCCTGAAGAAGTTCAACTTCGACGGCATCGACATCGACATCGAGACCGGGCTGGTCGGCAGCGGCAACATCAACCAGCTGTCGGCATCGCAGTCCAACCTCATCCGCATCATCGACGGGGTGCTCGCCCAGATGCCGCCGAACTTCGGTCTGACGATGGCGCCCGAGACGGCCTATGTCACCGGCGGCAGCGTGGTGTACGGCTCGATCTGGGGCTCGTATCTGCCCATCATCAAGAAGTACGCGGACAACGGCCGGCTGTGGTGGCTGAACATGCAGTACTACAACGGCAGCATGTACGGCTGCTCCGGTGACTCCTACTCCGCCGGAACCGTCGCCGGTTTCCGGGCCCAGACCGACTGCCTCAACCGGGGTCTGGTCATCCAGGGCACCACGATCCGCGTGCCCTACGACAAGCAGGCCCCCGGTCTCCCGGCCCAGCCGGGCGCGGGCGGCGGCCATATGTCACCGAGTCTGGTGGCCCAGGCGTGGAACGGCTACGGCGGCCAGCTCAAGGGTCTGATGACCTGGTCGCTCAACTGGGACGGCTCCCGCAACTGGACCTTCGGCGACAATGTGAAGGCGCTCCAGGGCCGCTGACCGCCCGCGCGCCGGGCGGGCCGACGGGCCCGCCCGGCGCTTCAGGGGGTGACGACGGGGAACGCCGGATCGGGCTCGGTCACATGGGAGAAGAGCCGCGCGAGCAGCGCCGGGTCGCCCTCGGTCCGCACCCCTTCGAGCCCCTTGCCCCCGAGGATGCCCAGCAACTGCGGCCGGGTGAGGGTGAGAGTCAGCCCCGCCCCGGTGCGCGGGGTGTGGTAGAGCGGATAGGCCCGGTGGGTGAGGGCCCCGTTGTGGAGGGTGATGCGGTGCCGGCGGCGCTCGTCGGTGAGCACGGCGTCGATGGTCAGGTCCTCGTCCCAGGCTCCCGGCCCGTCGATCCGGATGGCGACCGAGTCGAGCAGCATCGCGGTGGTGAGGGCGCCCGCCATCTCGGGGTTGGCGCTGTCGAGGACGGCCCGGTTCTCGCCGTGGCGCAGCTCCATGGCGGCCGTCAGGAAGAAGTTGCGCCAGGTGCCGTTCTCCGATCCGTGGCCGAGACGGTCGTAGACATGGGCGAGGGTCTCCTTCGCCTCGGTGTGGGAGGGGTCGGCGAAGACGATGTGGTTGAGGAGGGTGGCGGCGAAGCGCAGATCGCCGTCGGCGTCGTAGACCCGCGCCTTGGCGAGGGCCTGTTCGGTGCCGCCCGCGATCTCGACGTACCGCCGGGCCTGCTCGGCGGGCGGGTGCTCCCACAGATGGGCCGCGTTGCCGTCGAACCACCCCATGTAGCGCTGGTAGACCGCCTTGACGTTGTGGCTCAGCGAGCCGTAGTAGCCGCGTGCGTGCCAGACCTCCTCCAGGGCGGGCGGCAGCCGGATCGCCTCGGCGATCTCGTTGCCGGTGAGTCCGTCGTTGAGCAGCCGCAGGGTCTGGTCGTGCAGATAGGCGTACAGATCGCGCTGCTGCCCCAGGAAGCGGATCACCTTCTCGCGGCCCCGGGTGGGCCAGTGGTGGGAGGCGAACGCGACATCGTATCCGTCGCTGAAGAAGTCGATCGCCTCGTCGAGGTAGCGGGCCCAGACCCGGGCGTCGCGGACCTGCGCGCCGCGCGGGGTCAGGATGTTGTGCATGGTGCGGGTGGCGTTCTCGGCGAGGCAGAGGGCGCGGTGGTCGGGGAAGAGGAAGTTCATCTCGGCGGGTGCCTCGGTGCCCGGGGTGAGCTGGAAGACCATCCGTACCCCGTCCACCGTCTCCTCCTGCCCGGTGCGGGCGATGTCCTTGGTGGGCGGGACGAGGGTGAGGGTGCCGGTGGAGGTGGTCATGCCCAGACCGGCGCCGATCTGGCCCTCGGGGCCCTTGGGGAGCCGGTCGCCGTACATGAAGACGGCCCGGCGGGTCATGGCGTTGCCGGCGTAGACGTTCTCGCTGACGGCGTGGTGGAGAAAGCCCTCGGGGGCGAGGACCGGCACCCCGTCCTCCGCGTCCCGGGGCAGCACCCCGCGCGCGCCGCCGAAGTGGTCGGCGTGGGAGTGGGTGTAGATCAGTCCGGTGACGGGCCGGTCGCCCCGGTGCTCGCGGTAGAGGGCGAGGGCCGCCGCCGCGGTCTCGGCGGAGATCAGCGGGTCGATGACGATGACGCCGTGGTCGCCCTCGACCAGGGTCATGTTGGAGAGGTCGAGACCGCGCACCTGGTAGATGCCGTTGGTGACCTCGTACAGCCCCTGGCGGGCGCAGAGCTGGGCCTGCCGCCAGAGGCTGGGGTGGGCGGTGGCGGGGCAGTCGGCGTCCAGGAAGGCGTAGGCGCCGTGGTCCCAGACGACCCGGCCCTCCGCGTTCCTGATCACGCCCGGGGCGAGCGCGCCGATGAATCCGTGGTCGGCGTCGGCGAAGTCCGCGGTGTCCTCGAAGGAGGGCAGGGGGCTCATGGGTCGCTCCGTTCGGGCGGGGGCGGGGCCGGCGGCGGCGCGCTTCTCCCCTCTCGGTACGGGTCTCATCTCAGCACCGGTCGGGGCTCCCCGCATGTCGTCGCCCCTTCCGGTCCGTGCCCCGGGCGCCGGGGGCGCGGGCCGGAAGGGGCGGGCGGTCACACCGGTGGTGCGCAGCAGCCGTCGCGGTGCATCAGCCGGGCAGCCTCGGGCCAGTCGGTCGCGGTGGCGCCGGGGTCCGTCCGGCGGGGCGGCGCGGTCACCGAGGCGACCAGGCCGGCGGTCTCGTACGGCACCCCGCCCCGGAGCACGGAGACCGTCCGCACCAGCGTGCCGAAGTCCGTGAACGGGTCGCCGTCCACCACCGTGAGATCGGCGATCCGCCCCTCCCGGACCGTGCCGAGGTGCTCTTCGAGGCCGAAGAGGCGGGCGGGGAGCACGGTCGCGGTGCGCAGGGCGGCGGCCGGGGAGAGCCCGGCGCGGTGGAGGGCGCGCAGCCCGAGGTGGAGGGCGAGGCCGACGGGGGTGAGGGGCGCGTCCGTGCCGAGGGCGACCAGCCCGCCGGCGGCGAGCACCCGCCGATAGACATCGGTCTCCGTGCTCAGGGTGGCCAGCTGCGCGGCGGTCGGCCGGGTGGCCGCCGTCCGCCGCACCGTGTCGACGTCCCAGGGCGGCATCACGGCCGTCACCCGGGGGTCGTCGGCCAGCGCCGGGTCCTCGCCCAGCAGGGGTACGGCGGTGAACATGGTGGCGATCAGTGCGAAGCCGGTGCCGGCGCGGTAGATCTCGGTCACGTCGTCGTGGGCGTGGCCCGCGGCGGTCACCGCCCGTCCGGCCTCGCCCCGCTGGGTGGCCTGGAGGTGGGTGGTCAGATCCTGGCCGAGCTGGATGCCCGGGGAGAGCAGATGGCTGCCGGCCCGTACCCCGAGGCGTTCATGGGCGAAGCGGGCGGCCTCCTCCATCACCCAGGCCGGTGCCCGGACGTAGGTCTTGACCGAGTCCCAGTCGAGCGCCGCGCCGCGCTCCAGGCTCCGCCGCAGGCCGTCGCGGGTGCGGTGGGCGCGGCCCATGCTGTAGGCGACACGGGCGCCGTCGAGGAGTTCGCCGCTGGTGAGCAGCCGGGGTCCGGCGAGCTGTCCGGCGGCGACGGCCTCGCGGACGCGGAGCTGTTCATGGGCGAATCCGCCCAGGGAGACGGAGGTGGTGATGCCGTAGGTCAGCTCGCCGACGGACTGACGGGCGCCGTAGGTGCTCTGCCAGGGGTGGGTGTGGGTGTCCCAGAGCCCGGGGACGACGGTGTGCCGGGAGGCGTCGATCCGCTTCAGGGTGCCGGGGCGGCGGGCGCGGTGCGGCTCGACGGCGCTGACGCGCCCGCCGCGCACCACGATGTCGACGCCGTCCCGGGCGGTCTCGCCGGTGCCGTCCCAGAGCTGCCCGGCGTGGATCACGGTGTCGGCGGGGGTGGGGGTCCGCCGGTCCAGGGGTACGCGGACGGTGCGGGCCGTGCCGGTGCCGTCGGCGGCGACGAGCCGGAGCCGGGCGCCGGAGAGATACAGCAGGGTGCGGGAGTCGCCGGACCAGGAGGGGTGGTCGGCGGGTTCGGTGGTGAGGGTGCGCAGCGGGCCGCGCGGGGTGCCGTCGGGGGCGACGGGCAGCAGGGCGAGCGCGGATTCGGTGATCACCGCCAGCCACCGGCCGTCGGGGGACCAGACGGGCCCGGAGCCGTAGCGGTCGGAGAGCGACGCGTGGGGGGCGATGGCGTGCAGCCGGGAGGCGCCGCTGCCGGCGTCGACGATCCGGATGAGGTTGTACCCCTCCCGGAAGCGCAGATTGAGCCGGTTGCGGTCGCAGAGCGCGATCCACCGGCCGTCGGGCGACCAGCTCGGCCGGCCGGGCAGTCCGCCCCCGCCGAGCGGCGCGGCGAGCACCCGTTCCGTGCCGGCCCCCGGGTCGCGGACGATCAGCCGGCCCGTCATGTCCAGACAGGCGAGCCGCCGGCCGTCGGGCGAGAGCGCGGGGTGGACCCGGCCGCCCGTGGCGAGCGGGCGCTCCCGCCCGGTGGCGAGATCGCGCCGGTACACCCCGAGGAGCCCGTCGCGGTCGTCGGCGTACACCAGGGAGCGCCCGTCGGGGGTCCAGACGGGCCCGAGGAGATAGCGGGTGGCCGGTGCCCGGCGCACCCGGCGGGCCGGCCGGCCGCCGGTGGTGTCGGCCAGCCAGAGGCTGTTGAGCGCGGCGAACGCGATCCGCCGCCCGTCGGGCGAGAGCGCGGGCAGATGGATGCCCCGCACCGGCCGCGCCCGGCCGTCGGGCTCCCCGAGGTCGTACTCCTTGGTCCGGTAGCGGGGCCGCTCGACGGGGAGCACGCCCTCGAAGGGAATCCGCCGCAGGGCCCCGGGCCGGTCGGGGTGTACGCGGGTGAAGTGGCCGTCGACGGTGAGGAGCAGCTCCCCCGGGCCGGTCCAGCGCGGGGGCACCGCCGCGATGTCCCCGGCGACGGGGACCGTCCTGCCGTCGACCACCAGGGTGCAGGAGGCCCGCGGGGCGGCGGTGGTCCGCAGATGGGCCAGCCGGCGGCCGTCGGGCGCGAGGGCCGGGGCCAGGATCTGGCCGCCCTCGGGCGCGGTGTGCTCGGCGGTGACGGGTCCGCCCGTCCCGGCCGCGGGGACGGCGGCGACGGTCCGGGCGTCCAGGGTGGTCCCGGTGGCGGTGGTGACCGCACTGGCCCGGACGAAGAGGACGCGGGTGCCGTCCGGGGACCAGGTGGGGTCGTAGTCCTCCCAGGGACCGTCCTGGAGCGGCCCGCTCTGTCCGGGGAGTCCGGTGAGACGGGTCAGCCGCCCGGTGCTCAGCTCCAGCACATGGATGCGGTAGGGGCTGCCCGCCACCGGGTCGCCGCCCCGTTCGGAGGCGAAGGCGATCCGGGTGCCGTCGGGTGACCACGCGGGCCCCCGGTCGTCCCAGGGCCCCTCGGTGCGCCGGCGCCGGTCCGATCCGTCGGGGCGCATGGTCCACAGGTGGAAGCCGCCGTCCCGGTAGGCGCAGAAGGCGACGAGGGTGCCGTCCGGGGAGTGCGCGGGCCGGTTGGGTTCGAGGTCGGGCGGGGTGAGGGGGGTGGCCCGGCCGCCGGTGCGCGGGAGCGTCCACAGGACGCCCTGGATCTCGGCGATCAGCGGGCCGCCGGTGGGTGAGAGCGTCGCCGCCCCGTTGGTGGACTCGGTGAGAAGCAGCCGGAGGGCGCCGCCGCGGCGGGCGGCCCCGGCGGCGGGAGAGGTGGCGCCGACGGCCGTGGCGGCGCCGGTGAGGCCGGCTGCGGCGAGCAGCCGGCGGCGGGAGAGGGAGAAGACGGTGGTGCTGCGGTCACTGTCCATGACCGCACGCTTCCGTATCCCCCGGCCCGTGGACAACACCGCCGGTCGCGCCACGCCGCGGCGGTTTCGGCCGGGCGGGCGGCGGAGGGGGAGGACATGCCGGTGCGGGGCCGGTCACCGGGTGACCGGCCCCGCACCGGAGGGGTCAGCGTGCCCGGCGGACCCGGGCGGCCTTGCGGGCCTCGGCGGTCTGGCGGGACTCGGCGCCGCGGCGGGACTCGCCACCGGAGCGGCCGGAGCCGGACCCCGGGGCGGGACGGCCCCTGCGGGTGCCACGGCCGAGGAACGGCGCGTTGGTGCGCTGCTTGGCCGGGCGCTCGGGAGCCGCCGGGGCGGTGACGACGACGGGGACGCCGGAGGGGGCCTGGGCGCCGGTGATACGGCTCAGCTCGGCCTCGCCGGAGCGGACCCGGGTGGTCTCCGGGGTGATCCCGGCGTCCGCCATGAGACGGGTCATCTCGCGGCGCTGCTCGGGCAGCACCAGGGTGACGACCCGGCCGGACTCACCGGCGCGGGCGGTACGGCCGCCCCGGTGCAGATAGTCCTTGTAGTCGCTGGGCGGGTCGACGTTGACGACCAGGTCCAGGTCGTCGATGTGGATGCCGCGCGCGGCGACATTGGTGGCGATCAGCGCGGTGACCTGCCCGGTCTTGAACTGGGACAGGGTGCGGGTGCGCTGCGGCTGGGACTTGCCGCCGTGCAGCGCCGCCGCGCGGACCCCGCTCTTCAGCAGGTGCTTGGTGAGCTTGTCCACGGCGTGCTTGGTGTCCAGGAACATGATCACCCGGCCGTCGCGGGCGGCGATCTCCGTGGTGGTGTCGTACTTGTCCGCGCCCTGGACGTGCAGAACGTGGTGCTCCATCGTGGTGACCGCACCGGCCGAGGGGTCGACCGAGTGGACCACCGGGTCGCTGAGGTAGCGGCGGACCAGCAGGTCGACATTGCGGTCCAGGGTGGCGGAGAAGAGCATCCGCTGACCGTCGGGGCGGACCTGGTCGAGCAGCTCGGTGACCTGGGGCATGAAGCCCATGTCCGCCATCTGGTCGGCCTCGTCCAGGACGGTGATGGACACCCGGTCCAGACGGCAGTCCTTGCGCTCGACGAGGTCCTTGAGCCGGCCGGGGGTCGCGACGACGACCTCGGCACCGGCCCGCAGCGCGCCGGCCTGCCGGCCGATGGACATTCCGCCCACGACGGTGGTCAGACGGACCTCCAGCGCGCGGGCGTAGGGGGTGAGGGCGTCGGTGACCTGCTGGGCCAGCTCCCGGGTGGGGACGAGGACCAGGGCAAGCGGCTGACGGGGTTCCGCGCGCCGGCCGGCGGTGCGGACCAGCATCGCCAGACCGAAGGCGAGGGTCTTGCCCGATCCGGTGCGTCCCCGGCCGAGGACATCGCGTCCGGCGAGGGAGTTGGGCAGCGTGGCCGCCTGGATCGGGAACGGCTCGGTGACGCCGAGACCACTGAGCGTGGTCAGGAGCTGGGACGGCATGTCCAGCTCGGCGAAGGCGGTGACCGCGGGCAGGGCGGGTGTGGTGCTCTCCGGCAGGGCGAAATCCCCCTGCGGCGCGGGCCGGCCGGAGCCGCCGGAACGGCCGCCCTGTCCACCCTTGGGACGGAATCGGGAGCCGCGGCCGGAAGAGCCCCCGGCGGGCGATCCGCCCTTGCGGGGGTTGGGGAAACGGCTATTGGTGCGAGCTGGGCGGTTCAATGGGGAACCTTTCCTCGACAGGGCACGCATCGAGGAATTCCCGGCAGGAAATAAGCCGAATGAATTGCAAGCACGAGCCGGTAGTAAAAAGTCTGGCGTAAAACGTCAACGAGCTGGGGCCCGACCATACGGTGCGGACCCCAGCTGCGTTGAGTGCTTCAGTGTCAGGCGGGAACGATGTTCTCGGCCTGGGGGCCCTTCTGGCCCTGGGTGACGTCGAAGTTCACCTTCTGGCCTTCCTGAAGCTCACGGAAGCCCTGGGTGGCGATGTTCGAGTAGTGGGCGAAGACGTCGGGGCCGCCACCCTCCTGCTCGATGAAGCCGAAGCCCTTTTCCGCGTTGAACCACTTCACGGTGCCAGTAGCCATGTCTAAAACTCCTTCGGGGCATGATCCGGGGGCCACACTGTGCGAACCCCGGTGTCGCCGCGATGATTGCCCCGTCCGGAAACTGCGCCGAAAACAAAAAGTGCCTTTGATGACTCAGAGTCATCAGCGGCACTTGAAGCGTTTGGGAACCACAACTGCAACTTCCAACAACACTAGCACGGCATCGGCCCGGGGCACGACGACCCCCGAATCTTTCTTCCGTGTCGCCATCCGTATTCCTCCGGTACGGCGAATATTCCCGTACGGGACACCGCGCGGGACATCGCACGGGAGACTGCGCGGGGCGGCACGGGGACCGCACGGGACACCGTCCGGGACCGCCACCCGGGACCGCCGTCCGGGGGAAGGCGCCCGCACCGGCGCATCACCGCGTGCTCGGGCCGGCCGCCCCGGTGGCCGCGTCCCGGCCGGCGCGCGGCGGGGACGCGGCCACCGGGACCCGTGCACGCGGCACGCTGACGGCGGCCGGTATCCAGCCCGCCGCCTGCGCGAACACCGCACCAGTATTGGTCCAGACCTTTACGCGGGGAGCGGGAACTTATAGCGTGTCGGCAGATGCGAACGTATGCCGCCGTTTCATCAACCCCCCACAAGGAGTTCCGCGTTGACAGGACATCTGTCGGCGTCCACCGCGCCGCACATCAGGGCACCCCACCGCCCGATCAGGCACTCAATGTCATGCACACCTCACGCTCGGCTCACCTTCGACGGCCGTTCCGGGAAACATGACAGACCTGCCGATGCCGACGGGGACACCGCGCCGCCAATCGAGGCGCTCGAAGCGCCCTCGCACCGTTGAGGCCACGGCCGCCCGGCTGACCGCCGGCCGTTCGACCCGCTCGATCCGCCCGATCCGTCCGCACGACCTTCGCCGTCATCCGGTGACAGCCGATGGCATCTGATGGCGGAAACCGCGAGTGGCGGCGACCGCCCCCGCTCGCGCGGAACGGCTCCAAGGCGGCCTCGGCCCGACCAGGCTCCCACTTCACGCATCTCTGACCACACCGTTGACGCCGTGTCGCGTCGCCATGCGTCCGTACTGGCGGGATCAGTACGGACCCCGGCCGGTGCGCTGCGCGCACACGGTCCGGTCAGGCGCGGCAGGGCACGGTTCAGCCACCCCCACACGAGCTGGAACCACGTCATCAGGAAGGACGCATTCATGTCGCGTCATCTGGCCAAACGAGGCAGCGGCACGCTCCAGGACGCTGCCGAGCGACCCGTTCCTCCACTGGACCGGCCCGGCAGGCGCCGGAGGGCCGCACCGGCCCTCAGCACCGCCCTGAGCCGGTACCGCCCCCACAGCACCACGATTCTCCGGGTGTCCGTCGGGCTCGTCTTCATCTGGTTCGGCCTGATGAAGTTCATCCCGGAGGCCAGCCCGGCCCAGGATGTCGCCACCAGGACCATGGACGTCCTGTCCTTCGGTCTCGTCCCGGCCGAGGCCACCCGGCCCCTGCTGGCCCTCTTCGAGACCGCGATCGGCGTCGGCCTGGTCACCGGAGTGCTGCTGCGGGTGGCGCTGGCGGCCTTCTTCGTCCATATGGCCGGAGTCTTCTCCGCGCTGCTGATCCTGCCCGGGGAGATGTGGAACGGGCCCATGGCCACCCCCACGCTGGAGGGGCAGTACGTGATCAAGAACGTGGTTCTGATCGCCGCCCTGCTCGCGGTGGCCGCCGACGAGAGGCGCACCTGACCGGACGCGCCGGACACACCCGCAGGGGCCACCCGATCGCACGGCGTCGGGTGGCCCCTGCGGTTCCGGCGCGGGTCGCCGCGGCCCGAGCGGTCTCACTCCCCCGCCGACACCAGGTGCGCGCCGATGCCGTCGACATCATGGCCGGTGTTGGCGAGGACCACGGCCCCGCGCCCGGTGCGCCGGTCGAAGCCGATGAACGAGCGGGAGCCGCCGGTGCCGCCGTTGTGCCAGGTCACCTCCTGGCCGTCCCGGGTCAGGGTGAGCCACCCGAGACCGATGCGGTTCGGGCCGTCCGCCTCGAACCGGGGCCGGGCCGCGTCCGCTCCCGGGGCGGTGGTGCCGATCACCGCGAGCAGCAGCCGGGCGAGGTCCCCGGCCGTGGACCAGACACCGGAGCCCGAGGGGGCGTACCCCTCCGAGATCCAGGGCTGGACCGGCCGGCCGTCGCGGTCGTGCGGCAGCGCGCGCGGGTCCGGCAGCCGCTCCTCCTCCGTGGCGACAACCCGGGTCCGGTCCATTCCGAGCGGTGCGAGCAGCTCCCGCTCCAGCAGCTCCCCGTAGCCGTGGCCCGGGTGCGCCGCGGCGGCCAGGGCGTGGCCGAGCAGGGACATGCCGAGGTTGGAGTAGTCGAAGCCGCCGGCCGGTGCCGGGCCGGTGACGGCGGCGGCGCGCTGGAGGAAGGAGTCCCGGTCGATGCCTCGGTAGGGGTCACGGCCGCGGTGCACCCGGTAGGCGTCCCGCAGCGAGACCGGCAGCGACCGGTGGTGCAGCCGGGGCAGCCCGGACCGGTGGGAGGCCAGCTCGACGAGGGTGGCGCGGCCCGCCGGGCGGCCGGTGAAGCGGCTGGGCAGCAGCTCCGCGACCGTGGTGTCCGGTGCGACCGTGCCCCGTTCGGCGAGGCCGGCGAGGAGCATCCCGGTGAGGACCTTCGTGGCGGAGCCGATCTCGAACGCGGTGTGCTCGGTGGCCGGCTCCCGCGCGTCGCCGTGCTCCGTGCCGAGCGCGGCGAAACGGGCCGTGCCCCCGGAGACCACCGCCACGGAGAGGGTGTGGAAGTTGCCCGGGGCGCCCGCGGCCCGCTTCAGGCGCGCGATCAGCCCGGGGTCCCCGGTGCTCAGCCTCGGTGCCCACAGGGTGCGGTCGGGGGTGGTGTCGGTCATGCGGGTGCGGTCCTCGCCCGGCGGGCGCGGCGGGACAGGGCGTGTGTGCTCCTGTGCAGCCATCCGCCGATCGCAGCGTACTCACGGTCGGTGAAGAGAATCAGATCGGTGGCGATCATGAACAGGGAGAAGAAGGGGATGCCCATGAGGACACCGATCCCGACATGCATCAGGGCGACGAGAACGAAGGCCGTGTGGCGGGTGAGCGGGCGCAGCAGCAGGAGCGGGAAGAACGCCTGGAGGAACACCGTCGTATACGTGACGGCGTGGACGATGAACGCGTGCTCGTAGAGCAGCCGTGCCAGCTCCGGGAAGATCGAGTACTCGGCGACCCGGAGCACGCAGGAGAGGGCGGTGCCCTCCTGCCGGCGCATCCCCTGCACCTTGAAGAGCCCCGCGACGACATACAGCAGACAGAGCTGGATGACGACGGCCGCGGCGGCGCAGTTGTGGAAGGCCGTGCCGGCGCGGTGGCGGGTGCTCCGGCGGGAGGGCGCGGGCCGGCCCGCGCGGGCCCGGCGCCGCGCGCCACCCCGCCCCGGCAGGGCACCGCGTCGAATCTCGGGTACTCGTGGTCGCCTATGCGGATCTGTATCTGCGTGATGTTCCGGCCCCACTGCTGTCCGGCCCTCAGGGCCGCCAGTTCGACGAGCCGGCGGTGGGCCCTGTCGTACTGCCGGCGCGCGGGGGCGGAGACGGCCGCGAGAACGCGCGCGTCGACTTCCTCGACATCCGTTTCCCCGGGGTTCTTCTCCACGTATTCCCGCATGATCAGGTATTCGACGTCCTGGTACATGTGGAGCGCTCCCGACTCGACCCGGGGCAGCCGGTCCCGCAGCAGATCGTGGTGTCCACGGATCAGCCCGGGGCTGGTGAGGTCCAGGAATTCGGTCGGTTCCGCCCCGGGGGCCGTTTTCGCCCGTACCAGGAACCCGGCGTCCCGTTCCACGGGATCGGGGGCGAACAACTGCCAGTTCTGGTCGAAGAACGGTTTGATGTATCCGTCGGCGTATCGGCCCGCCGATGTCCTGAACGGTCCGTCCGGCATCAGGAAGACGACCGTGGCCGCCATGTGCACGACGAGGGCCGCCGCTGCGGGAGACAACAGCCCATCCGTGGTCATGGTTCGCACCCGCCGAACCCCGCCCCGGAGAGGCGGGATTCGGGCGGTCAATGGTCGTCGTGAATTCAACTTTATGAACTCGAAGCGCGGTCGCCGTTTCCCCCGCCGCACCGGCGCGGGCCCCGCCCTCCGGCTACCAGGTCACCCTGAGCCGCTTCGGACTGCGCGACGTCGTCCCCAGCCGCCATGCGACGCCCCCCATGGGTTCGTCGAGCCGGAGCCCCGGAAAGCGCGCGGCCAGCCGGTGCAGACCGAGGCGGAGTTCCAGCCGGGCGAGCCATGCGCCGAGGCAGTAGTGCGGCCCGGCACCGAAGGCGAGGCCGGGGCCCTCCAGCGGGGCGAAGAGGTCATCGAAGGGACGGGCGGGGAAGATGTCGGGGTCGCGGTTGGCCAGGGCGCAGTCGGCGAGGACGACCGAGCCCGCCGGGATGAGCACGCCACCGATCTCCACGTCCTCCGCGGTGTGACGGGCGCTCCCCTGGTCGTCGCCGAGGGGGATCAGATGGATCAGACGGTCGGCCATCGCCTCGGCCGCGTCCCCGTCGGCGCCCAGCCGGTGCCAGCACTCGGGGCGCTCACCGAGCAGATACAGCAGGGAGTTGCCGAGCATGGTCATGGTGCTGTCGTGGCCGCCCACCACCAGGCCGCAGACCAGATGCACCAGTTGGACCTCGGGGATACCGCCCTCGGTGTCGGCGGCCCGCACCAGGGAGCTGACCAGGTCGTCCCCGGGGGCGCGGCGGCGGCGGGCGATGAGTTCGGCCCCGAAAGCGGCGAACTCCGCGAGCGCGGAGGCCACATCCGCCTCGTCGTGGGTGCCGTCGGAGAACGCGTGCTCGGACCAGTGGCGCAGCCGGGGGCGCACCGAGTCGTCGAGCCCCATCAGCCGGCTGATCACCATCACCGGCAGCGGGAGGGTGTACTCGGCCACCACGTCCACCGGCGGCTCGCTGCGGGCCAGTCCGTCCAGGCACTGCTCCACGATCGCGGCGATCCAGGGCTGCCAGCGGGCGACGGCCCTCGGGGTGAACGCCCGGCGCAGGGTGCGGCGCAGCCGCAGATGGTCGTCGCCGTCCTGATTGAACATCAGCTCGGGGTTGTTCACGAGGTCGGGCACGGCGGAGAGGGACGGCGCGTCGGGGTCGTAGAGCCGGGAGCGTCTGAAGCGGCTGTCGGAGAGGACCTGCCGGACCTCGGGGTGGCGGCTCACCAGCCAGGCCGGGGAGCCGTCGGGCAGTTCGGTGAGACGGGGCGGTCCCGGCAGTCCGGAGACCAGCCGGTGGAGCGGCGGTGTGGGCCGGTGGGGGCAGCCGAGGGGGTGCTCGGTGGCGGACACGGTTCCTCCTGGCGGGGCGGGACGAGAGGGGAGCGCCCGGGTGCGGGGGTCCGGCCCGGGCGGGGTGCGGGTGTGCGGACGGGAGGCTCGCCCGGTCGGGCGGGGTGTTCGGTCAGAGCGCGACCAGGACCTTGCCGAGCCGGCTCCCCCGGTCCCGGTAGAGGCTCGCGTAGGCGGCCGGGATGTTCTCGAACCCGTGGTGGACCGTCTGGTCGCAGACCACCTCGCCCCGGCGGATCAGACCGCCCAGTTCCTCGTGGAGGGCCTGCCAGTTCCGCTCGGTGAACCATTCGAGCGAAAAGATGCCGCGGATCGTCGTGCGCGGGAACATGATGTACGGGAGCAGACGCGGCCCCATGGCCTCTCCCCCGACCTGCGTGGCCCACTGCCAGCACACGGCCACCTGGCTGTCGACGTTGAGCAGGGGGAAGACCGCGTCGGTGACGGCGCCGCCCAGATTGTCGAAGTACTTGTCGACACCGTCGGGGGCGGCGGTCCGCAGCGCCGACCGCACGGTGTCGGCGCTGTCCCCGTGGCGGTAGACGACGACGGCGTCGAAGCCCAGTCCGGCGAGGAGTGCCGCCCGGTGCGGGGTGGAGGTGGTGCCCACCACCCGGGCGCCCGCGCGCCGGGCGAGCTGGCCCACCAGGGTGCCCACGGAGCCGGACGCGCCGCTGATCACCACCGTGTCCCCGGCGGTGACCGTCATGAACCGGGTGAGCGTTCCCCAGGCCGTCATGCCGGGCCCGCCCAGGGCGCCCAGCGCGGTGGCGGGCGGCAGCACCTCGTCGTACCAGAGGGGGTCGAGCCGGCGGTAGGCCGGGAAGACCATGGGGAAGGTACCGGTCCGCCAGAGCGCGGGGGCGCCGGTGCTGATCAGATGGGTGCGCCAGCCGCCGAAGCCCTGGACCAGGTCGCCCGGGCGGTGGGCCGCGAGCGGGCCGGCGTCCAGCACCTCCATCACGGAGTCGGCGCCCATGGGGTCGCCGATGGGGGTGTCGCGGGCGATGCCCTGGAGGTAGGGGTCGACCGATACGTACACCGTCCGCAGCAGCATCTCGTCGGGCGCGAGCGTCACATCGAGGTGTTCGACGACCCGCTCGTAGACCCGTTCCACATCGGGGACGCCCTCCATGTGCTCCCGGACGACCCACTTCTCCGTTCTCATGACTCCTCCTTCGCCGGGGGGACGGCTCCGGGGCCGGTGCCGTCCGCGCCCGGGGCGACGGGAATGACCAGATGGACCGGCGGCGGGCCGGACTCGTCGATGGACGCGGTGAACTCCCTGCCGTCGTCCCGGCAGACGAACTGCATGACATGCCGGCCGGCGGCGGCGGCGCGGATCAGACCGCCGGTGGTGGCCCACACCCCCGACTGGTAGAAGCCGGCCAGGCCCGGCACCCCGGGCCCGTGCTTCTTGACCAGTTCCTCCAGGGTCTCGCCGCTCTCCACGAAGGGCTGCCAGCCGAGGACGGTCCCGTTGTAGTTGCCGGTGTAGCGGACCTGGGTGAGCGGGCTGGACACATCGCGTACGGCGATCGCGTCCTCGATGCCGGGGTACCGCTCCTCCAGGAACCGCACGATCGCGTCCCGGGCCCGCCGCTTGGCCGCGTAGTAGCCGCGTCCGTGCCGTACGGGCAGGGTGTGCAGCCGCAGGCCGCCGCGGTTCCTGCTGGCCTGTTCCGGGCCTTCGTCGAGGGCGCGCCAGGGTTCGATGTCGCAGAAGTAGGTGGCGTAGACGACGGTGGTGTCCCGCGGGGACAGCTCGGGGTAGTGCCTGCTGCGGAACTGCACGTTGATGCTCGGGTGGCGGATGCCGGTCAGCTCGGCCGCCAGGGTGTCGTCGAGCAGATGGGTGGTGCAGGGCTCGCCCTCGGGGAAGGGCCGGCGCAGGCCCAGGAAGAGGGTGAAGTAGCCGGGGAAGACCATGCCCGGTTCGAGGATGGTCCGGGTGTAGAGCTTGCGGTACTCGTCGTTGAGATAGCGGCCCTTGAGGAGCTTCATCATGGTGGTGTGGCCGTCGCAGGCGGAGATGACGATGTCGGCCCGGTACTCGCGGCCGTCGGTGAGCCGGACCCCCACCGCCCGGTCGTTCTCGACGAGCACCTCCTCGACCTTCGCGTTGTACGTCACCTCGCCGCCGAGCCGGAGGTAGCGCTGTTCGATCGAGGTGGCGAGGCCGAGCGAGCCGCCCTCGGGCACTCCGGCGGAGAGGTTGGCGTGCGAGGCGAGCTGGAAGTGGAACGGCAGCACGGGGAAGGCGGGGTGCTTCTCGTACAGGATGAAGTTGAACGCCTCGCGCAGCAGCGGGTCCTTGAACCGGGCCGAGTAGTCGGCCATCAGCACGGTGATGGAGGTGCGGATGACATTGAAGTACGGGAGGAAGGAGGCGAGCATCCGCCAGCGCTCCATCCGTCCCATCAGGCCGACGGGTTTGAGGAAGGGGTAGACGGCGAGGCACTCGCGGAAGGCGCGCAACTGGCCGCAGAAGTGCCGGATCAGTCGCGCGTCGGCGGGCGAGAGCCGGGTGAGATGGGCCTGGAGACGGTCGGGGTCGGAGTAGAAGCGGACGGTGCGGCCGTCCCGGCCGCGCACGATGTTGAACACATCGAAGTGGCGCACCAGTTTGCCCTGGAGGGCGCCCAGCTCCAGCCAGATCTGGTGCATCTCGTTGCCCGGGCCGCTGCCGAGCAGCCAGCTGACACAGCAGTCCAGGGTGAAGTCCCCGCGCTCCCAGGCGGTGCAGCAGCCGCCCGGGATCTCGTGCATCTCCAGGATGTGGCTGCGGTAGCCGTTCATCTGGGCGTAGCACCCGGTGGAGAGGCCGCCGAGCCCCGCACCGATGACGATCACTGTCTCCCTGCCGCTCCTGGCGGTTCGC
This sequence comes from Streptomyces sp. NPDC001985, assembly GCF_040296845.1. NCBI lineage: Bacteria > Bacillati > Actinomycetota > Actinomycetes > Kitasatosporales > Streptomycetaceae > Streptomyces > Streptomyces sp. NPDC001985. Next base: position 23,391 of record NZ_JBEOYB010000058.1, on the reverse strand, counting down.
GCCACGGGTCCGCTCTCCTTCGCCGGGGTCTCGCGCCGGATCGCCCTCATGGGCCGGTCCCCTCCCGCCAGGGCTGCCGGCCCCGCCGGTCCAGCTGGGGGAGCCGGCCGAGGCGGTCGCGGTGCCAGGGGCCGCGCACGGTGGCCTCCTCCGCCCGGAACGGCAGGCCCCACTCCTCGCAGAGGTACTGGACGGCGAACCGGCCGGTGGAGGCGGCGCGGATCAGACCGCCGAGGCCGACCCACTGGCCGGCCATGGAGAAGCCGCTCAGACCCGGCAGCCGCATCCGGTCCTTGCCCACCAGTCCCGCGGCCACGTCGTCGGCGTCGGAGAAGGCCTTCCAGGCGAGGATGGAGCCGTCGAGATTGCCGGTGTACCGCTTGGTGGTGACGGGCGAGGCCACGTCGATCAGCTCGATCCGTTCGGCGACGCCCGGCCAGCGGCGCTCCAGGAAGTCCCGGACGAAGAGGGCTACCTGGCGCTTGCGCTCCCGGTACTCCCGGCGGTCGTGGGCGCGCAGCTCCCGCCAGTAGGCGAAGTCGCTGAAGTAGGTGCAGTGGACGACCGATTTCCCCGGTGGGGCGAAGCCGTCCGCGTAGCGGGAGCGCAGTTGCACCACCAGGCTGCGCTGGAGGCCGCCCGGGAGCCGGGCGGCGTCCTCGGCGGAGAGCAGATGGGTGGTGCTGTGGGTGGTGTCGGGGCCGGGGTCGCCGTCGATGCCGACGAAGGCCGAGACGACCGCCGGGAAGAGGGTGCCGGGGCGGTTCAGCAGATCGTCGTAGAGCCGGTCGATGCGGGGGCCGGTCCAGCGGCCGTCGAGCAGGGAGTAGATGGTGGTGTGGCCGTCGCAGGCGGCGACGACATGGTCCGCGTAGAAGCGCTTGCCGCTGGTGAGTTCGATCCCCACGGCCCGGTTCTCCTCGACCAGGACGCGCGCGACCCGGGAGCGGTAGCGGATCGAGCCGCCGAGCCCCGTGTACCGCTCCTCGATGGAACGGGCGAGGCCGAGCGATCCCCCTTCGGGGAAACCGGCGTTGCGGTGGCGGGCGGCGGCCATGTTGAAGAGATAGGGCAGCAGCGGAAAGCCCTCGGGGTCCTGGAAGAAGATGTTCCGGAACGCCCGGCGGAGCAGGGGGTCCTCGAAGCGGTCGGCGAAGGTGTGGATGGGGGTGGCGGCGGTGCGCCAGAAGAGCAGGAAGGCGGGGAGGACGGTCCGCAGCAGGGCGGCGCGCTCGCGCACCGTGCGCAGCGGCGGCGGGGTCAGGAAGGGGTAGAGCTGGATGGCGGCGAACCGCCGCAGGTCACGGCAGAAGGCGCGGATGTGGGGGGCGTCGGCGGGGGAGATCTCCAGCAGGTGCCGCTCCAGCCGGTCGGGGTCGTTGTAGAAGGTGACGGAGCGGCCGTCCTCGCCGACGACCCGGTTGAACATGTCGAAGTTGGTGATGGTCTTGCCGTCGAGCGCGCCCAGCTCGCGCCAGATGCGGTGTGCCTCGTTCCCGGGCGCGGTGCCGATCAGCCACTCGATGCAGTAGTCGAAGATGTAGCCGTCGCGGGCCCATGCGGTGCAGCAGCCGCCGGGGATCACATGCTTCTCGAAGATCCGGGTCCGGATGCCGTTCATCTGCGCGTAGCACCCGGTGGACATTCCGGCGACCCCCGCGCCGATGATGATCACTCGGGGCGGCCGGGCGGCCGGGCCGCGCCCGGGGGTCCAGCGGTCGGGCGGGCGGACGCTCCAGTCGCAGGAGTCGTCCCCGGCCGTATCGCCCCCGGAGGTACCGCTCCCGGCCGTATCGCGCGCGGCGGCCGTACCGCTCCCGGTCGCGTCGTCCTCGGGGCGGCTGTCCGGTGGAGGGCCGTCACTGGGCAGGTCGTCACTGCGCATGGCGCGCCCCGTCTCCCGTCAGCGTGCGGCGGACCAGCTCGGCGTTGCGGGCGAGATGCCCGGGGTCGAGCATGTCGGCGTGGGTTCCGGAGCCCCGGAGCACGGTGTGGGCGGTGGTGGAGCTGCCGTGCCAGGTGCCGGGGGCTCCGGCGGCGTACAGCTCCGCCTTCTCCTCGTCGGTGACGACGCTGACCGCGGCCTCGACCTCACCGAGGTTGGGGGTGCGGCCGCAGAAGGCGAGGTACTCGGCGGCGTGCTCCATGGTCTGCCGGGCGACGATCTCCGATCCGGTGTGTTTGCGGAGGTGCTCGCGCAGCTCCGTCTCGAAGCCGTTGAGGTGTTCCGGGCCGGGGACATGGACCGCCGTGATGCGGTGCGAGTCGAGGATGACCACATGGGCCACCCGGCGTCCGCGCCGCTCCAGCTCCTTGGCGGTCTCGAAGGCGAGGTTGCCGCCGAGGGAGTAGCCGAGGAGGAGACAGGGGCCCTCCGGCTGGAGGGCGACGACGAGATCGGCGTAGCGCGTCACCTTGTCGTCGCCGGGCACGTAGTTGAAGGCGGTGAGGCGGTAGCGCGGGAGGTGGGCGGCGAGCCCCCGGTAGACGAGGCCGTGGCCGCCGGCCGGCGGGAAGCAGAAGACCCGCTCCCCGGGTCCCCGGCCGGGGCCGTCGCCGGCCTCCTCGCCGACGGGGTCGTCCGCGTGGTCGTCGGGCCGGTCGTCGAAGTCGATCCAGGGCCGGTCGTCGGCGGAGCCCTCGGCGCTGATCTCCGCGACGGCGGCGGCCATCCCGTGCAGGGTCGTGACCCGGTAGAGCCGGCTGACGGGGATGGCGACGCCGAACTCCGTCCGGAGGTGGTGGATCAGCTCGATGAGCTTGATCGAGCTGCCGCCGGCCTCGAAGAAGTCCGTCTCGGTCCCCACCTCATCCAGCCCGAGGAGGGCCTTCCAGTGCCGGGCCATGCCGATCTCCCAGCGGGTCGTGGGCGGCTCGTGGGCCGGCTCCTCCGTCTCGCCGGTCCCGGGGCGCGGGTCCGGCAGGGCGGCGGTGTCGACCTTGCCGTGCGGGGTGAGGGGCAGCGCCGGCAGCTCGACGAAGTACGAGGGGATCATGTACGCCGGGAGGAGCCCGGCGAGGTGGCGGCGGAGCGCGCGCCGGTCCAGCGGCGTCCCGGCGACGGGAACGCACCAGGCGCAGAGCACCGGCTCGCCCCGGGCGTCCGGGCGGACCGCGACCACCGCCCGGGTCAGACCGGGCGACTGCGCGAGGGGCGAGGCGATCTCCTCGATCTCGATGCGGTGGCCGTGGAGCTTGATCTGGGTGTCGGCCCGGCCGAGCAGATGGACCCGGCCGCCGGCGTCCCAGCGGGCGAGGTCGCCGGTGCGGTAGAGCCGTTCGGGCGCGGCGCCGGGACGGCGGCTCAGGGAGCGGGTGACGAAGCGCTCCGCCGTGCGGTCCGGGTCACCGGCGTATCCCATGGCGACCCCGTCACCGCCGATCCAGAGTTCACCGCCCACCCCCGGCGGCACCGGTTCACCGTGCCGGTCCAGGATGTGCAGGGTGCTGTTGGCCAGCGGCCGGCCGATCGGAACGGTCCGGCCGGGCTCCAGACCGTCGGCGGGCCCCTCGAAGAAGGCGCTGTCGATGGTGGCCTCGGTGACCCCGTAGGAGTTGATGACCCGGGTGCGGGGGCCGGCGAGGGCGCGCAGCCGCTCGTACTCCTCGACCCGCCAGGCGTCGGAGCCGACGACCAGCAGCCGCATGAAGTCCAGCCGCAGGCCCCGGCTCGCGCAGTGGTCCATCAGCCCGCGCACGACGGCCGGGACGAACTCGGCGCTGTCGACGCCCTCGTCGAGCATCGTGCGGTACAGCCGGTCGGTGTCGAAGAGCAGATCCCGGTCGGCCAGGACCAGGCTGCCGCCCGAGCAGAGCGCCCGGACGAGGTCGCCGGTGAAGACATCGAAGGAGGGCGCGGCCATCTGGAGATGGACGCCGGGCTCCCCCTCCTCCAGCCCGTACTCCTCGCGCCACGCGCCGTACGCGGAGGCGAGGTTGCGGTGGCTGACCCGGACGGCCTTGGCGCGGCCCGTGGAGCCGGAGGTGTGGATCACATACGCGGGCGAGTCCGGGTCCACGGTCACCACCGCCCGGTCCGGCCCGCCGCCGCAGGGGTCGGGGCCGCCGGGGTCCATGGGGTGGGTGGTGGAGACGGCGGAGCGCGGCTCCGGCGCGTCCAGCTCGGCCGGGGTGACCGTCCGGGCGGGCAGTTCCGGCAGGCCCGCCCGCGCGGCGGTGTCCTCGACCACCACCAGGCCGGCGCCCGCGCCGCGCACCATCCGGGCGATCCGGCCGGCCGGCTGGTCGGGCTGGACCGGGAGGTACGCGCCGCCCGACTTCCATACCGCGAGCAGGGCGATGACCAGCTCGGGGGACTTGTCCAGACAGAGGGCGACCACGGAGCCGGGCCCGACGCCGAGGGCGCGCAGCCGATGGGCCTGGAGAGTGGACCGGCGGTCGAGTTCGCCGTAGGTCAGCCGCTCCCCGGCGCGCCCGGGCGACGGAGGTACGGAGACGGCCACCGCCCCGGGCCGCTCGGCCGCCACCCTGCTGACGCGCAGATGGACCGGCACACGGGGAGCGGACCCGGCGGCCCGGTCCGCGCCGGGTGCCTCGCCCCGCCGTCCGGCACCGCTCCACCGGCCGATGAGCCGCTCGCGCTCCTGGTCGCCGAGCATCTCCAGCCGGGTGGCGGGCGCCCCGGCCGGGGCGCGGGTCAGTTCGTCGAGCAGCCGGCGGTAGTGGCCGGCCAGCCGGCGCGTCGTCGCGGGGAGGAAGAGGTCGGTGTTGTACTTGAGGACGCAGTGGAAGCGGTGCTCCGCCTCGTCCTCGTAGGCCGACAGGGTGAGGTCGAACTGCCCCTCCTCCTCGGGGAGTTCGATGTACTCCAGCCGGTATCCGTACTTCTCGGTGGCCACCTTGTGGGTGAGCAGGATGAACATCGCCTGGAAGACGGCGGAGCGGCTGGGGTCGTGCTGGAGGCCGAGCCGGTCGACCAGCAGGACGAAGGGGTACTCCTGGTTGTCCAGCCCGTTCAGGACCGTTCTGCGCACCTGCTCCAGCAGGGCGGCGACGGACGGCTCGCCGGACAGGTCGGCGTGGAGGGGCAGCGGGTTGACGAAGTATCCGTAGACCGGGGCGAACTCCTGGCGGGTGCGGCCGGTGACCGGGCTGCCGACGACGATGTCGTCCTGGCCGGAGTAGCGGTGCAGCAGCAGGTAGTAGGCGGTCAGCAGCACCACGAAGGGGGTCACCTGGTGGGCGCGGGCGAGGTCGTGGACGCGGGCGCTGAGGCCGGTGTCCAGGACGAAGAACTCGGACGCGCCGTTGTGGGTCTGCACGGCCGGACGGGGCTTGTCGGCCGGGAGGTCGAGCAGCGGCACCCGCTCCGGGAGGTGGGAGCGCCAGTAGGTGAACATCCGCTCGGCGTCGGGGCTCGCGAGGAAGCGGTTCTGGTCGTTGAGGAAGTCGAGGTAGCGGGCGGTCACCGGCGCGAGTTCCGGTTCGGCGCCCCGGCGCAGCGCCTCGTACACCGCGAGGAGTTCCTCGATGAAGGTGAAGGTCGAGATCGCGTCGGAGACGATGTGGTGGACCGCCTTCATGATGATCCAGCGGCCGGGGGCGCGCCGGAACAGCCGGAAGCGGAAGAGCCGGTCGTGGGCGAGGTCGTAGGGCCTGCGGTACTCGGCCACGATGCGGCTGTGGATGTCGTCCCACTCCAGGTGCCGTACGTCGAAGAGGGCGAGGTCCGGGTCGGCCTCCGGGGAGACCCGCTGGACGGCCCGGCCGTCCACGAGGAGGAAGTTGGAGCGCAGGGCGGGGTGGCGGGCGACCACCCGGCGCACGGCCTCGAACATCAGCTCGGGGTCCAGTTCCACCCCGACCTCCACCGCGCCGCCGATGTTGTAGGCGTACCCCTCGGGGTTGAGCTGCTTGAGGAACCAGAGCGCCTTCTGGTTCTGGGTGAGGGGATACTCGCTCTCGTCCTCGAAGACGGCGGGCGCGAGGGCTGCGGAGTGCTCCTCGTCGGCCGCCACCAGCGCGGTCAGCTCCTGGTGCAGCCGGTCGCTCAGCTCGCCGACCGGGGTGCCGCTCAGCAGGGCGACCACCGGGAGCGCGATCCCGAACTCGGTCTGGACCCGGCCGCGCAGCTCCATCGCCAGGAGGGAGTCGAGGCCGAGGCCGCCGAGACCGGCGGCGGGCTCGATCTGCTCCGGGCGCGCCCGGAGCACCGAGGCCGCGAGTTCGGTGAACCGCGCGGCCACCAGGGAGCGCCGCTCCTCGGGTCCCGCGGCGCGGAAGGCGTCCGCCAGTCCGTTCCCGCCGGTGCCGCGCGCCCGGGGCGCCTCCGCCGCCAGCTCCGCGACCAGCGGTGGCGGGGTGGCGTACCAGGAGAGGAAGACCGGCCAGTCGACGACGGTGGCGATGAGCAGCTGGGCCCGGTCCTGGCCGATGACGCGCTCCAGCACGGCCATCCCGGCGTCGGGCGCCAGCGAGCTCATGCCCCGGTTGTCGAGGTAGTGGCCGACGAGCCCCAGCTCCTCGATCATGCCGGTGGCCCAGGGTCCCCAGTCGAGACTGAGCGCCGGGAGGCCCCGGGCGCGGCGGTGGTGGGCGAGGGCGTCCAGGAAGGCGTTCCCGGCCGCGTAGTTGGTCTGGCCGGCCGTGGTCAGCAGCGAGGCGATCGAGGAGAAGAGGACGAAGTGCTCCAGGGGCTCGTCCGCGAGGTGCCGGTGGAGCAGCAGGGCGCCGAGGACCTTGGGGTCGTGGACGGCGTCGAAGGTCGCCCGGTCCATCTCCGGGACGAGCGCGTCGCGCACCTGTCCCGCCAGGTGGAACACGCCCCGGACGGGCGGCGGATCGCCGCGCCGGTGGGTGTCGAGCCAGTCGGTGAGCGCCCGCTCGTCGGTGAGGTCGACGGAGGCGGGGAGCGCCTGGGCGCCCAGGGCCTCCAGCTCCTTGAGGAAGGCGATGGCCCGGCCCTCGGGGGTGGCGGGGTCGGTGTCGCGCCACTGGTCGCGGGCGGGCAGCCGGGTGCGGCCCAGCAGGATCAGCCGGCGGGCTCCGCGCCGGACGAGAGTGCGGCAGAGCAGCCGGCCGAGCGCGCCGAAGGCCCCGGTCACCAGATAGCTGCCGTCGGCGCGCAGCCGCAGCGGGAGGGGCCGGGTGAGCCCTTCGGCACGGCGCATCCGGCTGGTGAGGCGGTGCCCGCCGCGCAGGGCGATCTCCTCCTCGTCGTCGGTGAGGATCTCGCGGAGCAGTTGGTGCGCGCGGTCGGTCGGCGCGTCCCCGGAGCCGGCCGGCTCTCCGGGATCGAGGTCGATCAGCTTGCCCCGGTGGTCCGTCAGCTCCTGGTGCCACAGCACCCGGCCCACTCCCCAGGCCGGTGCGCCGAGCGGTGCGACGTCCTCCCCCGGGGTCACCGGCTGCGCCCCGCGGGTGACGACATGGAGGCGGCCCCGGACCCCGGAGGAGAGCAGCGCGCGGGCCAGGGCGATCAGCGAGTACGCGGCGGTGGCGCTGTGGACTCCGAGTTCGGCCGCCGGGGCGTCCGCGATGCCCGGCAGATCGAGGTTCCAGAGGTGGACCACGGCCCCGAAGGAGGTCGTGCCGCCGGCGCCGAGGTCGGCGAAGAGGCGCTCCAGGTGGTCGCTGGAGCCGGGGACGACGGTGAACTCGCCGCCGGACGGGGCCGCCGGGCCGGCCTCGTACCCTCTTGCGCGGTAGGCGGCCCCCGGGCGGACCAGATGGCAGCGGATGCCCCGGGCGGCCACCAGGGCCGCGAGCGCGTCCCCGGTTCCCCGGGTGTCCGCGAGGATCAGCCAGTCGTCCCCGGGGCCCGCCGGCTCTCCGTCGTCGCCCGGGGCGGGCGGGGTCTCGGTCCAGACGGTCTCGGTGAGCCAGGAGTCGATCGTGCCCCGGCCGACCGAGGTCGCGGCCCTCTCCACATCGGCCGCGCGGAAGCCGCCGATCCGCCCGATCGCCGTGCCGTCCTCCGTGTGGAGGGCGATGTCGCCGACCAGCTCGTCCCCGGTGGCGCGGGTCACGGTCGCGTGCGCCCAGAGCGGCCGGTCCCCCACGGGGTCCACGGACACCTCGTCGATGGCGAGCGGCAGCCGGATGCCGGTGCCCGCCGCGCCGCCGGCACCGTGGCCGCCGTCCTCCTCGGTGTCGAGGAGCTGGGGGGTGAGCAGCGACTGGAAGCAGGCGTCGAGCAGGGCGGGGTGGAGGTGGTGGCCCGCCGCGTCGTCGCCGATCGCCGCGGGGGGACGCAGCCGCGCCAGTGCCTCGCCGGGGCCGATCCACACCTCCTCGATGGCCTGGAAGGCGGGGCCGTACCGATAGCCCAGGGCCGCCAGCTCCGCGTAGCACCGCGCGCCGTCGAGCCGGCGGGTGCTGCGGGCGCGGATCGGCCCGGGGTCGAGCGCCGGCCCCGGCGACCGGCGCTGACCGGTGCGGACGACACCGCTGGTGTGCACGGTCCGCTCCCCCTCCGGGCCGCTCCCCGTTCCGGGCACCGACGCGATGGTGAACTCCGCGCTCTCCTCGGAGAGCGAGAGCGTCACCGTCCGGCTCTCCCCCTCGGGCAGGAAGAGCGCTCTGCGCAGCTCGATCCCGGTGAGCCGGACGGCGGTGCCGCCGGTGAGGGAGCGGACGGCCTGGGCCGCCATCTCCAGATAGCCCGCGGCCGGGAAGACCACGGAGTCCTGGATGCGGTGGTCGGCGAGGTAGGGCAGCCGCTCGGTGTCGAGCGCGGACCGCCAGGTCGGCTCGGGGTGGTCGGTGCGGCGGCCGAGCAGGGGGTGGTCGAGCCGGCCGAGGCGGACCCGGGCGACCGGCTCCGGCTCCGTCCAGTGCCGTTCGCGCTTCCAGGGGTAGCGCGGCAGGGGCACGGGGACGCCCGAGGGGTGCAGGACGTTCCAGTCGATGGCCGTGCCCAGGTTGTGCAGCGCGGCCAGGGAGGCGGCGAAGCAGCCGGTCTCGCTCTCCCGGCGGCGGATGGAGGGCAGGGTGCGGCACTCGCGCTCCCGCTCGTCGAAGCACTCGCGGATCGAGTGGCCGAGGACGGGGTGCGGTCCGATCTCCAGGAAGAGCCGGTGTCCGTCGTCGGCCAGCCGGTCGATCGCCGCGCGGAAGCGGACCCGGTCACGGACGTTGTGCCACCAGTACCCGGCGTCCAGCTCCCGGCCGTCCGCGAGGCCCTCGCGGGCGGTGGTGTGGAGGGGTACGCGCGCGGCGCGCGGCTCCAGCCCGTCCAGCGAGGCCAGCAGCTCGTCCTTGATCGATTCCATGCCGGCGCTGTGGTACGGCACCCGCACGGCCAGGAAGCGGGTGAAGACCTGCTCGGCGCGCAGCTCCCCGGCCAGCTCGGCGAGTGCGTCCTCCTCCCCCGCGAGGGTGATCCCGGTGGGGCCGTTGACCGCGGCGACGGACACCCGGTCGCCGTAGGGGCGCACCCGCCGCTCCGCCTCCTCCTCGGGGAGACCGGCGGCGAGCATGGTGCCGGTGCCGGAGAGCTTCTGCTGGAGCCGGCTGCGGTGCAGGGCGATCCGTACCGCGTCGGTCAGGCTGTAGACACCCGCCTCGTGGAAGGCGGCGATCTCGCCGGTGCTGTGGCCGACGATGGCGTCCGGCCGGACTCCGTGGCTGCGCCAGAGGGCGGCGAGGCCGGTCTGCACCGCGAAGTTGGCGGGCTGGGCGAGCCAGGTCTCCTCCATCCGGGACGCGCTCTCGTCCGCGAGAAGCTCGTCGATCAGGGACCAGTTGGCGAGCCGGTGGATCTCCCGGTCGCAGCGGACGAGCGCCTCGCGGAAGACGGGTTCCCGGTCGAACAGCTCCCGGCCCATGCCCCACCACTGGGGCCCCATACCGGTGAAGACCCAGACGAGCCGGCGGTCGGCGGGGTCGGCCACCCGGCCCTCGACCACGCCCGGATGGGGCTCGTCGCGGAGGAAGGCGGCGAGGCCCTCGTCGAGTCCGGCGCGGGAGGAGTGGATGACGGAGAGGCGTGACTCCAGGTGCTGGCGGCGGTGGGCGAGGGTGTGGCCGAGGTCGGCCAGCGCGACCGGGGTGCCGTGCTCCCCGGCGAGTTCGCGCCGGATGCCGTCGGCGACCTCGCGGAGGGCCTCCGGGGTGCGCGCGGTCAGCGGGAGGATGGTCCAGCCCCGTGCGGGCGTCTCCTCGGCCGGCGTCTCCTCCGCCGGCGTCTCCCGGGCGGGCGGTGTTCTGCCGGGTGCCTCCTCCAGGACCACATGCGCGTTGGTGCCGCCGAAGCCGAAGGAGTTCACCCCGGCCCGCGCGGGCCCGGGGTGGTCGGGCCAGTCGGTGACCCGGGTGGGGATCTCGTACGGCAGCGCGGCGCGGTCGATGGCGGGGTTGAGCCGCTCCAGATTGATGTGGGGCGGGATCGTGCGGTGCTTGAGGCAGAGGGCCGCCTTGATCAGCCCGGCGATGCCGGCGGCGGACTCGGTGTGCCCGATGTTCGCCTTGACCGATCCGACGTAGCACTTCGCGCCCGGCGCCCGCCCGGTGGCGAGCGCCCTGCCCAGCGCGTTCGCCTCGATGGGGTCGCCGAGCGGCGTCGAGGTACCGTGGGCCTCCATGTACTGGAGCCCGCCCGGGGTGATGCCCGCCTCGGCGCAGACCCGGCGGACCAGCTCCACCTGGGCGTCCGGGTTGGGCACGGTGATGCCCTGGGTGCGGCCGTCCTGGTTGACCCCGCTGCCGGTGATCACCGCGTGGATCGGGTCCCCGTCGCGCAGCGCGTCCTCCAGCCGCTTGAGGGCGACGATGCCGACTCCTTCGGCCCGCACATAGCCGTTGGCCCCCGCGTCGAAGGTGCGGGAGCGGCCGTCGGGCGAGAGGAAGCCGCCCTTGGTCTCGGCGATGGTGTACTGCGGCGCCATGTGCAGCAGGGCGCCGCCGGCCAGCGCGAGCCCCGTCTCCCCCTTGTTGAGGCTCTCGCAGGCGAGGTGCACGGCGACCAGGGAGGAGCTGCACGCGGTGTCGACGGAGAGGCTGGGGCCGCGGAAGTCGAAGCAGTACGAGATGCGGTTCGACACCATCGTCATCATGGTGCCGGTGGCGGTGTGCGCGGCCAGGGAGCCGAAACCGAGGTCGGAGAACTGGAGGATCTTGTAGTCGAGGGTGAACGCGCCCACGTAGACGGCGGTATCGGTGCCGGCGAGGTCCGCGGGCCGCTGGCCGCCGTCCTCCAGCGCCTCCCAGGCCACCTCCAGCAGCTTGCGCTGCTGGGGGTCCATGTGGTCGGCCTCGCGCGGGCTGATGCCGAAGAAGGCGGGGTCGAACTCGTCGAAGCCGTCGATGTATCCGCCCCGGCCGCCGGTCAGCCGCCCGGGCTTGTCCTGGTGCCGGCTGGCGAGCGTGGTGATGTCGTAGCGGTCGGCGGGTGTCGGGGTGATGCAGTCCTTGCCCTCCAGGAGGTTGCGCCAGTACGTGCGGTGGTCCGACGCGCCACCGGGCAGCCGGCAGCCCATGCCGATGATCGCCACTCTGCCTCGCGTGGGGGCGCTGGTCTCGTCAGCCATGGTCGAACTCCTCACGTCGTGGCGCTGGGCAGGGGGGACCCGCTTGACCGGGCAAGGGGGTACGGAGAGACCGGCGGCGGGCCCGTGCGGGCACCGGCCCGCTCGCTCACCGGGGGGAGACCGGACTCACCGGGCGGGAACCGGCCGGCTCGCTCCGGAGGAACCCGTCAGACGGGTCCGCCGCCGGTCCGCCGGGGGCGGCGGACGGGGTGGAGCAGGCCGGCGAGAATATCGCCGGTATCGGGAAAGGACGCCGGATCACTCAGTCCGACGGCGACCGGTTCCCGTCCGGGCCGCCAGGTGTAACTGCCGAAGAGGTGGTCCCAGACCGACAGATCGGAACCGTAGTGACCCGCTTCGGACAGAGCGGTGCTGTGGTGCAGTCGGTGCTGTTCCGGGCTGGCGAGGAAATGGTTCAGCCTGCCGATGCGCACATCGATATTGGCGTGGACAAAGTAGCCCTGCGCGGTCACGAAGAGCCCGACCACGAACACTGAGGCGCGGGAGAACCCGGCCAGGGCGAGGGCCAGTTGAACGACTCCCTGGGCAAGAACGATATCGAGAACGTGATTGACGCCGTTGTTGGCGACATTGACCTTCGGCGGGACATGATGCACACCGTGCAGCCGCCACAGCAGGGGGCTGGTGTGGCCGAGCCGGTGCACGAGATAGCTGGCGAGTGAACCGAGCAGCAGGGCGCCGGGGATCTCGGCCCAGAGCCGGAGCGGCGGCCCGGCGGGTGAGACGGCGGCGACCACGGCGGTCACCAGGGCCTGTGCGAGGGCGCTGCCGACCATGGTGAGCAGGAAGTAGGCGCCGTACCAGCGCCATTCGCGGCGGCTGGGGTGCCAGTCGCGGTTGTGTGGAATGAGTTGTTCGAGCGCGGTCAGATAGAGCAGGACGCCCACGAGGAAGAGCGGGCTGATCCGGGTGGGCTCCCATCCGAGTGCCAGGGTGGCCGTGCCCACCGCCGCCGTGGCGGCGAGGAGACAGGGGTAGGCGGTGGCGCGGAGCGCGGACCTTCCGGGGCGGAGCGGTGGGCGTGTGCGGGACGCGCGCCCGGGGGCGGGCACGGGGGCGGGGTCCACCTCACCACCGGACGATATTCCGTTCTCTTCCATCCATGGCTCCTCTGCAAGAGGCACGGCACAGCGAAACGAGCGCGGACAGAGAGCAGAGCGGACATCACGGCCGGGGGTATCAGCTCCCGGCCCTGTGCGGATTTCCGCGATGACACAGGCCGAACAGTGTGCGAGAAATCGTCAACTGCCCGGCGGTAGCGGTGACTTCGCGTGTGATGGGAATCCCAGAAATTTTTCGACAGGATGCCCCTGGACGCTACCAGCTCTATCCAGTTGCCATTGGACAGGATTTCCACCGGAAGAGGAATAGGGCGGGACACTTTTAGTCAATGTGGGTTACATAGTGTTATTAGTGGTTCATGGGAGAACGGCGCGGGCCGCCCGGCGGAGGTGGCCCCGGCTCCGGCGGCGCACGGCACCGGGGGGCGGCGGTGGCCGATGCCCCGGCGAGGCCCTCGACCACCTCCGCCGGCGCCCGAGCCGCCGCGACGGCGATCAAGGGGAAGGCGGCCGGCCCGGTGGGCGGCAGGGGCGCGGACCGGGCCCCGTGACCGGCGTCACCGGAGGGGAACCCCGGGGTGGCACCCGGCCGGGGAATAACCGGCCCCACTCCCCATGTTGTTCGTTGCGCAAGTAACGATATCTCCTGGACGGGGCTCACGTCATGGCCTTTGAACTCGGCATCTACCACTTCGGCGAGCTGACACCGGACCCGGTGACCCAGCTTCCGCCCGCGCCCGGTCACCGGCTCCGGGAGCTGGTGGAGCAGGCGAAGGCGGCCGACGAGGCGGGGCTCGACATCTTCGCGGTGGGCGAGCACCACCGTACGGACTTCGCGGTGTCCTCCCCGGCGGTCGTCCTGGCCGCGATGGCGGAGAACACCCGGCGGATCAAGCTCTCCAGCGCCGTGACCGTGCTCAGCTCGGACGACCCGGTACGGGTGTTCCAGCAGTTCGCCACCCTCGATCTGCTCTCCGGGGGCCGGGCGGAGATCATCGCGGGCCGGGGCTCGTACATCGAGTCCTTCCCGGTCTTCGGCTACGACCTGAACGACTACGCGGAACTCTTCGCCGAGAAGCTCGACCTGCTGCTCCGGCTCCGCGAGGAGAACCCCCTCACCTGGGAGGGCTCGCTGCGGCCCGCGCTGGTGAACGGCGACATCACCCCGAGGCCCGACCGCGAGCTGCCCGTCTGGGTCGCGGTGGGCGGCACACCCGCGTCCGTCGTACGCGCCGGGCGGCTCGGGCTGCCGCTCTCGCTGGCGATCATCGGCGGCGGCTACCGGCAGTTCGCCCCCTTCGTCGATCTCTACCGGCAGGCGGCCGCCGAGGCCGGGCACGACCCGCGGACCCTGAAGGTGTCGATCAACTCGCCGGGCTTCGTCGCCGCCACCCACGAGGAGGCCATCGAGGTCTCGCACCCCTCCTTCCAGGCGGGGTGGATGGCCAACCACCACCAGCGCGGCCAGGGCGTCCCGATGCCCAAGCGGGCCTATGAGGCGCAGGCCACACCCGGGGGCGCGTTCTTCCTGGGGAGCCCCCAGGAGATCGTCGACAAGATCATGGCCCAGTACCGGCTCTTCGGCCACGACCGCATGATGATCCAGCTCGGCTTCGGCAATGTGCCGCAGAAGGAGGCGCTGAAGGCGATCGAGCTGCTCGGCTCCGAGGTCGCCCCGGTGGTGCGCCGGGAGATCGCGTCCCTCCGGGAGAGCGCGGAGGCGACGGCATGACCGGGCCCCTGAGGGTGGTCGCGGTGGTCGGCAGCCTCCGCTCCCCGTCGAAGACGACGGCGCTGGTGGAGCTGATGCTCGACACCCTGGCGGCGCGGACGGGGACGGAGGCGCGGCTGATCGAGCTGCACACCCTCGGCCCGGCGGTGACCGGCGCGGTGGAGCGCGAGCAGGCGGGCCCCGAGGCCGAGGAGGCCCTGCGGGCCGTGGAGGAGGCCGACCTCGTGATCGCCGCGACGCCGGTGTTCCGCGGCTCCTACACCGGGCTGTTCAAGCACTTCTTCGATCTCGTCGACCAGTACGGGCTCGCGGCCAAGCCCGTGCTGCTGGCGGCGACCGGGGGCAGTGACCGGCACGCCCTGGTGATCGACCACGCGATGCGCCCGCTCTTCGCCTTCCTCCAGGCGTGGACCGCGCCGGCCGGGGTCTATCTCAGCTCGGGCGACTTCGACGGAACCACCATCCTCAACCCGGAGGTGTACGAGCGGGTCGAGATGGCGGTCGCCGATGTGGTCCCGGTGGCCCGGGCGCTGCGCACGGCCCGGACGGCCGCCGCGCACTGAGGCCGGTGGCACGGGGAGCGCCCGGTGGGACCGCTTGCGCGGCGGTCCCACCGGGCGTTCCCGTTCCCGTGCCGGTATCCGTGCCGTCGGCGGACGGCGGACGGCGGAGGTCAGCAGGTGCCGGCGCGGTCGTCGAAGCCGAGGGTGCGCCAGATGCCGGCGAGCGCGGTGAGCTGCTCCTCGGTGAGCCGGTCGAGGAACTCGCCGCGGAGGCTGGTGAGGTGGACCTTGCGGGCGCGGCGGTAGGCCTTCTTGCCGGCGTCGGTGAGGACGGCGTCGAAGCCGCGGGCGTCGGTGGGGCACTTCTCCCGTGCGACGAGTCCCTGGCGTTCGAGGTCGTCGACGATACGGGTGAGTCCGCTGCGGCTGATGAGCAGGGAGGCGGCGATGTCCTTCATCCGCAGCCGGTCCCCGGGGGCCTCGGCCAGGGTCAGCAGCACCTCGAAGGAGGAGAGCGGGATGCGCTCGGCGGCCACCAGTTCGGTGTCGAGCGTGCGCAGCAGCCTCATATGGGTGGAGAGAAGACCGAGCCAGACCGTCCGCTCGGTGTGGTTCAGCGGGCGGGAGGGCGAGGCCGCGCTCTCCCCGGCCGGGCCGGATCGATCGGCGGGGGCGCTCTCGGCGGGGCCGGGCTGTGCGCCGGTGGCGCTCTCGGTGTTCGGGCTCACAGCCTCTCCCAGGAAGGTTTCTTTCACACATGAGGATATCCGGACCGCGCACCGGTCCGGGCCCGGGGACGGACCCCGGGACAGGACCCCGGGCGCGGGCGGCCCGGGGTCCTTCGCGCGGGACGGCGCGCGGTCAGCTCCCGATACGGAGCACGGGCTTGATCACCGTTCCCGACCGGGTGTCGTCGACGGCCTCGTTGATCCGGTCGAAGCCGTAGGGGGTGATGAGCCGGTCGAAGGGGAAACGGCCGCTCCGGTACAACTCGATGAGCTGGGGGATGAAGAGCTGGGGGATCGAGTCGCCCTGGGCGATGCCGCGCAGGCTCCGGCCGCCGAGGAGCGCGTTCATGTTGACGGGGGCGTGGGCTCCGGCGGGGGCGCCGCCGATGAGGGCGGCGGTGCCGAGCGGGGCGAGGGCGTCGACGGCGAGGGTGAGCATCTCGGGCCGGGCGGTGATCTCCAGGACGTAGTCCGCGCCGCCGCCGGTGATCTCGCCGATCCGGGCGGCGGTGTCCTCGTCCCGGGCGTTGACGGTGTGGGTGGCGCCGAGTTCGCGGGCGAGGTCGAGCCGTTCGGCGACGATGTCGACCGCGATCACCGGGCTCGCGCCCGCGACCTTCGCCGCCATGACGGCGGCGAGACCCACGGTCCCGGTGCCGATGACCACGACCGAGGCCCCGGCCTCGACCCGGAGTGAGTTCAGTACGGCGCCGGCGCCGGTCTGGATGCCGCAGCCGAGCGGCGCGAGCAGCTCCAGCGGCACCTCGTCGCCGACCTTGACCACATTGCGCTCGGTGGCCAGGGAGTGGGTGGCGAACGACGACTGGCCGAAGAAGTGGCCGTGGATCTCCTCGCCGCCGGGGGCGCTGAGCGCGTTGCTGCGGTCGAGCCGCGCGCCGCCGAAGTTGAGCGGGAACGAGAGGGCGCAGTAGGCGGGGTTGCCGCTGCGGCAGGGTGCGCAGTGGCCGCACGCCTGATAGGACATCACCACCCGGTCACCGGGGGCCACGGTGGTGACCGCGCCGCCGACCCGCTCCACCACACCCGCGCCCTCGTGGCCGAGGACCGCGGGCAGCGGGGTGGGCAGATACTGGTCCCGGACGTGGATGTCCGTCTGGCAGACCCCGGTCGCGACCACCCGGACGAGGACCTCGTCCGGGCGCAGCCGGGTGTCGAGGGTGAGGGCCTCGAAGACGAACGGTCCGCCCTTCTCCCGGACCACCGCGGCCCGGACGGCGGTGGCCGACGGGTCGGGGTCGCCGGTGGTGCGGGGTGCGGGTGAACCCTCGACTGCCGTCATGATCACTTCTCCCAACCGGACCCCCTCCGCCGCGGCCGGGCGATCGGCCCGCCGTCGGGGGACGGGGTCCCTCAGCCGCCCATGGCGGCACGGAACGGATGCGAACGGGAATCCGGCCGTCGGGCGAGTCGCGCCCGACACCCTCATTTAGTTCGTTGCGCAACGAAGCATAAGCACGGTTTTCGGTCACGGTCAAACGCTGAGGGTGCCTCGGGGGGCATACGGGTGATGGTGGCGGCCGCGTGAAGCGCCCGGGCCCACGGGCGGGCCCGGCTCTCCGGTACGCGCACCTGCGCGGTGCGGGGTCCTGTGGCACGGGGTCCGTCCTCGAACGCCGGACGGACTGACATACCCAGTCCCTCCGGCGACTGAGCGCACCGCCCAGCCCCGCCGGGGGCCCGCAGCGTGCGGGTCTCCTGTCGCACAGGGTCCGTCCTCGAACGCCGGACCGGCTGGGATACACAGGCTCGGGCCACCCGTAGTGCGGGGCTCGTCCTCAAACGTTGGACCGGCTGACACTGGCGGGGCGAGGGGTCAGTGCGGCAGTCTCGGGACGCTCTCGACGAGACGGGCCGTGTACGGATGCGCGGGCTCCCCCAGCACCCGCGCGGTATCCCCCTCCTCCACAATCCGGCCCCCCTCCAGCACCACCGTCCGCTCACACAGCGCCGCCACCACCGACAGATCGTGAGAGACCATCACCAGCGTCAGCCCCTGCTCCTCCCGCAGCTCGTTGAGCAGATCCACGACCTTCACCCGCGTCGTCACGTCGAGCGCGCTCACCGGTTCGTCCGCGAGCAGCACCCGGGGGGAGCACACCGTCGCCCGGGCGATCGCGATGCGCTGCCGCTGCCCGCCGGAGAACTCGTGCGGATAGCGCTCGGCGGCGTCCGCGGGGAGGCCGACCCGCTCCAGCGCCGCCGCCACCTTGGGAACGGCCGACTGCCGGGTGTCCAGCCCGAGCGAGCGCAGCGGCTCCGCGACCGTGGCGCCGACGCTCCGGCGCGGGTCGAGCGAGGAGTACGGGTCCTGGAAGACGCACTGCACACCGCGCCGGAACCGGCGCATCATCTCCCGGTCGCCGAGGCGCAGCGGGTCCCCGTCGAAGCGGACCGTGCCCGAGGTGGGGCGGGTGAGCCCGAGCAGCAGCCGCAGCAGGGTCGTCTTGCCCGCGCCGGACTCGCCGACCAGGGCGAGGCTCCGCCCGCTCTCCACGGTGAGGCCGATCCCCTCCACCACGGGTGCGCGGGCGCCCCGGTAGGCGAAGGAGACATGGTCGAGTTCCAGTACGGGCGTCATCGCCCACCCCTCGCGTCGAGCGCCGATTCCAGCTGCCGCGCACTGGCCACCAGGGCCCGGGTGTACGGCTCGCGCGGGGCGGTGACGATCTCGCCCACCCCGCCTTCCTCCACGGCCCGGCCGTCCTTCATCACCAGCACCCGGTCGGCCACCTTCGCGACGACCGCGAGATCGTGGCTGACGAAGAGGACGGCCATCCCCCGTTCGCGTACCAGCGCGTCCAGCAGGTCGAGCAGTTCGGCCTGGACGGTGACGTCCAGCGCGGTGGTGGGCTCGTCCGCGATGAGCAGCTTCGGGTCGCAGGCGAGGGCCATGGCGAGGGCCAGGCGCTGGCGCTGGCCGCCGGACAGCTCGTGCGGGAAGGAGCGCGCGATGCGTTCGGGCTCGGGGAGCCGCACCTGCTCCAGTGCCGCCAGGACGGCCCCGCGCAGCTCCGCGCCCTTCAGCCCGCGGTGCCGGCGCAGGGGTCCGGCGAGCTGACGGCCGGCTCGCATCAGCGGGTCGAGCGCGGTCAGCGGCTCCTGGAAGACGATCGCGGCGTCCCGGCCGCGCACCTCCCTGAGCCGTCGCTCGCCGGCCCCGACCACCTGGGTCCCGGCGAGTTCGACACTGCCGCTCGCGGTCATGGTGCCGGGCAGCAGACCGAGCAGCGCCAGGGAGGTGAGGGACTTGCCGGAGCCCGACTCGCCGATGAGTCCGAGGCGCTCGCCGGGAGCGAGGGCGAAGGAGAGCCGGTCGACGAGGGTGCGCCCGTCCGCCGTGGTGATGGTGAGGTCGTGTACGCCGAGGATGTTCACGCGCGCCTCCGCCGGGCCGCCGGATCGAGGGTGTCGCGCAGTCCGTCGGCGATCAGGTTCACCCCGATGACGAGCAGGACGAGCAGGATGCCGGGGGCCAGGGCTCCGGCCGGGGCGGTGGTGAAGGTGGCCTGGGCCTCGTGGAGCATCCCTCCCCAGGAGGCGTTGGGCGCCGGGGCGCCGAGACCCAGATAGGAGAGACCCGCCTCGGCGAGGACCGCGAGGCCGAACTGGAGGGCCAGGTTCACCACGAGGGTGGGCCAGATGTTGGGCAGGATGTGCCCGGCGACGATCCGGGGCCAGGAGGTTCCGGAGGTGCGGGCGGCGGTGATGTAGTCCTGTGCCAGGACCCGTTTGACCAGGACCCGGACGAGCCGGCCCACCACCGCGCTCTGTGCCAGTCCGATCGCCAGCACCGCCGATCCCAGGGTGGCCGAGCGGGCGGCGACGATCAGCATCGCCAGCAGCAGGGTCGGGAAGGCGATGAGGATGTCGAGGAAGGCGGAGAGGGTGTCGTCCAGCCAGCCCTGGGCGAACGCCGCCAGCACCCCGAGGGTGACACCGACGGTGGCCGCGATGAGCACCGACCCCAGGCCCGCCTGGACGGCGATCCGGGAGCCGGTCATCAGCTGGGTGAAGAGGTCGCGGCCGAGTCTGTCGGTGCCGAGGAGGTGGTCCCCGGCGGGGGCGGTCAGCCGGCCGCCCGAGGTGTCGTCGGGGGCGTACGGCAGCCAGATCAGCGAGACCAGCGCGAGCAGGCCGATCGCCCCGGCCACCACCGAGCCGGTCAGCAGGGTGTACGAACGAGTGCGGGAACGTTTCACCGGTGACCTCCGGTGAGTCCGCCGCGCAGCCGCGGGTCGATAATCCGCTGGACGAGATCGGCGGCGAAACCGATGACGAGCACCGCGAGGGTGGAGACGAACAGCACGCCCTGGATGACCGGGTAGTCGTGCTGGTCGATACCGGTCGCGAGCAGCGAGCCGAGGCCGGGCAGGGCGAAGACGGACTCCACGACCACCGCGCCGAGCAGCGTGGAGGCCAGTTCGATGCCGAGGATGGAGATCACCGGTACGGAGGCGTTGCGCAGCCCGTGGCGCCACATCGCCCGCCCGAAGGAGGAACCCAGCGCCCGCGCGGTGCGCAGATAGTCGCTGTCCAGGACGTCGAGGGTCGCGGAGCGGACATAGCGGATCAGGGAGGCGCTCATCACCAGGGCGATGGTGAGGACGGGGAGGATCAGCGAGCGGACCGCATCGGCCGGCTGCGCCCAGCCGTCCGGCGGGAAGCCGCCGGCGGGCAGCCAGCGGGCGTTCAGCGCGAGGACGGCGATGAGGATCATGCCGAGCCAGAACACCGGGATGGCGATGCCGAGCTGGGAGACCCCGCTGAGCAGTGACCCGTACCAGGTGTGGCGGCGGTACGCGGCCACGAAGCCAGCCGGGACGGCGACCAGGACCGCCAGGACGAACGCGGCGAGCGTGAGCGGGACCGTCACATCGAGCCGGGCGGTGACCTCGGGGCCGACGGGCAGGGAGCTGACGAAGGAGGTGCCGAGATCGCCCCGGAGCAACTGCCCGATCCAGTGGGTGAACTGTTCGGGGAGCGGCTTGTCGGAGCCGATGGACCGGCGGGCCGCCGCTATCTGCTCGTCGGTGGCTCCCACGGCGGTGAGCGCGTTGGCGGGGTCCCCCGGCAGCATCCGCAGCAGCACGAAGAGGACGACGCTCGCCAGCGCCAGCGACACCAGGAGAAAGGCGAAGCGGCGCAGCAGGTAGCGCGCCATCAGCCCTTCTTGATGTCGTAGGCGTGGAACTGCGAGTTCAGCCCGTTGAGCGGGTAGCCGGAGAGCTTGCTGGAGGCGACCACGATCTGGGGGTACAGATAGAGCCAGTCGCTGGCCGCGTCCTCGGCGGTCCTGCGGTTGACCTTCTTCAGCAGCTCGGTCTGCTCGTCGGTGGTGGCGGCCCGCTCGGCCTGCTCCACCCACTTCGTGACCTGCTTGTCGTCGTAGCCCCAGTAGAAGTCGGGGTTGCCGTACCAGACCAGGTCGCGGTCGTTGACGTGCTCCTGGAGCGTGGCGCTGAAGGTCCGGTTCTTGTAGACCTTGGTGTACCACTCGTCCGAGGTGATGGTGTTGATCTTGACGTTGATGCCGACCTTGGCGAGCTGCGACTTGATGAAGGTCGCCGCCGTCGGGTGCGGGTCGTAGTTCGGGGTGTCGAGGGTGAAGTCGAAACCGTCCTCGTACCCGGCCTCGGCGAGGAGCTTCCTGGCGTGCCCGGGGTCGTGGGTGTCGATCGCGGTGAGGTCCTCGTACCACGGGTCGGTGGGCGGCACCATCGAGCCGATGAGCTTGCCCCGGCCGCCCCAGACGGACTCCAGCAGCTTCTTGTCGTCGATGGCCGCCGAGACGGCCCGGCGCACCTTGACGTCGTTGAAGGGCTTGACCCGGTCGTTGAAGGCGAGCAGCAGCTTGGTGGTCGAGTTGCCCTCGTTGACCTTGTAGGCGGGGTTGTTCTCGAACTGGTCGAGGGCGTCCGGGGACTGTCCGCTGGTGACGACGTCGACGGCATTGGTGAGCAGCGCGTTGTTGAGCGCGGTGGCGTCCTTGAAGTAGCGGAAGACGACCTGCTTGTTGGCGGCGGCGTCACCCCAGTAGCCGGGGAAGCGGTCGAGGCTCAGAGCCGATCCCCGGGTCCACTTGCCGAGGGTGTACGGGCCGGTGCCGTCCTCGCTCGTCCTGAGGTCGCGGGCCTCGGAGTTGATGATCCAGACGTAGGAGAGCTGGTAGACGAAGGAGATCGACTTCTGCTTCAGCCGCACGGTCACAGTGCGGGGGTCGGGGGTGGCGATGGAGTCGATGACGGAGAGGTTGGCCTTGCGCGCGGACTGCGAGTCCTTCGCGATCACCTTCTCCAGGCTGTACTTGACGTCCTCGCTGGTGAGCTTCTTGCCGCTGTGGAAGGTCACCTTGTCGCGCAGGGTGAAGGTGTAGGTGAGCCCGTCGCCGCTGACCTTGTGGTCCTGGGCGAGCAGCTTCTCGACCTCACCGTCGTCGGTGAGCTTGAACAGGCCCTCGTACACATTGCCGTTGAGCGCCTCGGTGACGCCCTGGCCGCCGCCCGCGGTGTTGTCGAGGTTCTGCGGCTCGTAGAGGGAGCCGATGTTCACCGTGGCGCCGGCGCCGGCCGCTCCGCCGGCGGAGCCGGTGCCGGTGGAGCCGCCGCAGGCGGCGAGGGTGAGGGAGAGGGTGACGGCGGTGGCCGCCGCGTACAGGGAGGACTTCTTCATGCTCATGAGGGTGCGCGTACTTTCGTGCTGCGGGGCGGGAAGTGGTCTGATCAGTTGCTGTCGGGGAAGCCGTCGCGGAAGACAGGGCGCTTCTCACCGGCCGGTACGGGCAGGTGGAAACGGTTCTGCCGCGGCGGCATCGGACAGTTGTACTGATCGGAGAATCCGCAGGGCGGCACGAACGCGCGGTTGAAGTCGAGCCGGACAGTGCCCTCGCCGGTGTGGGTGACGAAGAGGAAGCGGCCGGCGCCGTAGGTGGTGTCCCCATTGGTCGGGTCGCCGAAGACGAGCAGCAGGACGCCGTCGTCGTCGAAGGCGTTCAGGGTGTAGTCGCGGCCGTCCACGGTGAGGGAGATGTCCCCGGGGACGGCGAGATCGCGGCTGCCGCCATGGTCCCGTATGTGCTCGAAGGCCACTTTCCGGGCGCCGGGTATCGGGGTGTAGACGGCGTCCAGCACCCAGGCCGGGTCGTACGGAAAGACCTCGGTGTGGTCGAAGTGCCGGATCGCGGGCGCGTCCGCGTCCCAGAACCGCAGGCCGTGCTCCGGCTCCCCGGTGACCAGATCGGTCCGCCGGACCGTGGTGACGGTCACCCCCTCCGGCTGCCCGGCGCGGGCGGCGTCGAGATCGGGGCGCTCGCCGAGGGGGAGCCAGCGGGTTTCGACGAGGGCGAGGTTCCCGGTCGCGGAGGTGACCGACCGCCGGCGGTCGGCACACCAGGCCGCCCACTCCCCGGCGGGATCACGGGTCGGCTGATCAGGAACGGCGGAGTGCGGCACGGCGAGACTCATTCGCGTAGAGGTCCATGGCGACCACGCCGTTAAGTACCACTCGGCGTGAAGTTCAACCCAAAGCTTGTTCTTTATCAGCTATAAGGCGAACTAATGTCAAGTTGTGCCACATGGCGAGATGCTGACGGTGTCGGACCCCATGTCCCCTATCGGCCCGAGGGCGGGCGGGACGAAGGAGACATCCCGCTCATACCGATGTCGAAGCGGCGGGGGTCCTCGGGGATGTTGCGGTGCGGCACATCGGAGAGGCTCCCGGTGGAGCGGGTCAGGCGCGGGCCCCAGGCGGTGAAGGCGCTGTGCCACAGGACCCCGCATCCCGCGGGCCACGGTCGGGGGCCGGCCCCCCCACCCCCACCACGAGAACGCGACGCGGATG